>RFNJ01000102.1 GCA_009927255.1 Pseudomonadota bacterium
TCCCGCCGGCCTGCTCCACGCCATTAGCCTGGTCGAAAGCGGGCAGGGGATTCGCGGCTGGGTGCTGCCATGGCCCTTCACCGTCGGCGTCAACTCCCCCGGCAGCCACACCTTCACCACCGCCGCCAGCGCGCAAGCTGCCTTCACCCGCTGGCGTACACTGGGCTTCGTGCGCTTCAATGTTCGCACTGCATCAGGCGGCCTCAAAAACAACCTCACCGCCACCCAAACCGCCCAAATCCTCCAAACCCTCCCCACCGCCGCACTCACCGTGATCGAACCCCGCTCCTACGGCCGCCGCTTCAATAACGTCACCGAAGCCGAATCCTTCGCCCACCGCATGATGTCACAGGGCCACAACAACCTCGATATCGGCATGATGCAAGTCAACTGGCGCGTCCACGGCAAGCACTTCCGCAACGTGCGCGCTGCTTTAGAACCCACCGCCAACCTCGCCTACGCCACCAACTACCTCCTCACCCATAAGCAGAAATATGACTGGTGGGGCGCGGTGGGCCGCTACCACAGCGGCACCGCCCGCTACGCCAACAAATACATCAAAAACGTCTACGCCATGTACCTCCGCATCCACCGCGCCAACCGTAACGCCTAGCACCCAACTCTCCTCTGCCGTGCCGGAAGGATGATGGGTCGATTTTT
Organism: Pseudomonadota bacterium; assembly: GCA_009927255.1. Lineage (GTDB taxonomy): Bacteria > Pseudomonadota > Alphaproteobacteria > UBA2136 > UBA6156 > RFNJ01. The sequence goes on from RFNJ01000102.1 coordinate 661, forward strand.
TTCTATCAAAAAATCGGGGTACCCATCACCTATCCGGCACCACCCGTGTCGCCAACTATCCACAAAGCTCCTACCTCACCAGCCCGCGTAACGCTAAATATTCAAAAAATCTCCCCCACCCCCTTGCAATTCTATATACACAATGCTATCTCTCAAACCATGGACACAAAATCAACCATCGGACGCCACCCACTGCCCGCCAAAGGCAGTAACTATGGCGTTTGCCGAACTATCCCCCACAGACTCTAGCTGAAAAGCGGGGCCTGCGGGCCTTCCTTTTTTCAGTCAACTCTGGGGAAGTCCATCCTCAAAATTCCTGCTAAACTTCACCCGGGCCAAAGCCCACAACCCATGGAGAAACCGTGCAAACACAAACCTTTAAGCTCGCCCAAATTGCCATCAGTCCTGAAGGTATTAACGAGCTACCTAACAAACTGTGGCCATTCATCTGGCACTTCATCAAGCAGGGCAAGTGGCCTATCCTGCTACTGATGGTGCTAGAAGGTATCGCCGTGGGGCTCAACTCACTCGCCCCATTGTTCTACCGTGAAATGGTCAACAGCTTCTCCCAGCCCGAGCAAATGGACTGGAATCGCACCCTCTGGCTCTTCGTCACTATGGTCGGCACACTGTTCGTGTTGCAACCTATTGTAAGCAGAGCTGGTGGCTGGCTTGGCTGGCCGCTGTTCTTCGTGCACTTTCGTGAAAGAGTGCGCTTCCAGCTCACGGCGCACACCCGCGCGCAAAGTCTAAGTTTCTTTACCGAAGACTTTGCCGGCCGTATTGCCAACAAAATCCGCGAGGGCGGCTACGCCATCTCGGAAATTGCCTCCATCAGTGTCTATGTGCTCTGGGGCTTCGTGGTGTCGCTGGTTATCACCGGCACCTTGTTGTTTCAGGCGCATTGGTCATTGCTCGTGGCATTTGTGGCGTGGCTGGTCGTGTATCTTGCTTACTTGGCATGGTATGCGCCCAAGCTCCTCCCCGTTGGCAAACGCGCTGCCGATTTGCACAGCAAAACCAGCGGCTTGGTGGTCGATAGCATCACCAACATCATGCTGGTCAAGCTGTTCGGCCAAGATAAGTTTGAGGAAGAGTACCTCCTCAAGCACCAACAAGAAACCGCCCACGCCAGCTACGAGAACCATAAAACAATCCAAATCATGTGGATTGGCATGAGCATCCTCACCTTCTTGCTTGCCGCGCCTATCATCGGCATCACGTTGTTGGGGCTGCATCAGGGCTGGTTGGGTAAGGGCGATGCCGTCATGGCGATCACCCTGCTCCCCCAAATGCTGGCCTTTGCCTGGTGGACTGCCGAGTCCTGCTCTAACTTGTTCGAGCATATCAGCAACACCGAAGACGCCATGAACACGCTCGCCAAACCCTACACCATCACCGACGCCCCAGCCGCCACCGAACTCAAGGTAAACAAAGGCAGCGGCAAAGGCGGCGAAGTCCGCTTCCGCAACGTCACCTTCCACTATGGTAAGGATGCCGAAAACGGCGGCGGCGTGCTGCACAATCTCAGCCTCACCATTCCGGCGGGGCAAAAGGTTGGGCTGGTGGGTAAAAGCGGCGCGGGCAAAAGCACGCTGGTCAACTTGTTACTGCGATTCTACGACGTCGAAGGCGGCCAAATCACCATCGACGGCCAGAACATCGCACACGTCACCCAGCAAAGCCTACGGCGGCATATTGCGATGGTTACGCAGGATAGCTCCCTGCTCCACCGCAGCATCGCCGACAATATCCGTTATGGTAATCCAACCGCAACCGATGAAGAGGTCGTCGCCGCCGCCAAACGCGCCCACGCCCACAGCTTCATTCTCACACTCGAGGATAAAGCCGGTCGCAAAGGCTACGAAGCGCACGTCGGCGAACGCGGCGTCAAACTCTCCGGCGGCCAACGCCAACGGATAGCAATTGCCCGCGTGATTCTTGAAAACGCGCCAATCCTTCTGCTCGACGAAGCCACCAGCGCTTTGGATAGCGAGGTAGAAGCGGCGATTCAAGAAGAGATGAAAACGCTGATGGAGGGTAAAACCACCATCGCCATCGCCCACCGCCTCTCCACCATCGCGCAAATGGATAGGCTCGTGGTGATGGACAAAGGCAACATCGTGGAAGACGGCACCCACGCCGAGCTGATCGCCAAGGGCGGCATCTACGCCCAACTCTGGCAAAGGCAAAGCGGCGGCTTCCTCGGCCACGATTGACTGAACTACGTTCGGTCACCCCAGCGCAGGCTGGGGTCCATACCAAAAGTAAAAGAAGGGGCAGCCTACTGCCCCTTCTTCCTACCTCTCACGTGTCAATAAAGGAGCCAACTATGACAGCTCCCTTTTTAAACCCCGGCCATCTCCAAGACGGCGAACTCGAATTGCGTGTGCGCAAGCTCATGCCCGCTAATCCAGCTAAAGCCTACGTCCCCGCCTACGACTTTGGCATGTATGTGGGCGAAGCTGAAGTCGGTCACCTTAACTTCCGCATCGCCGATACACCGCTGTTGCTTCTCGTCGGTGGCCACATTGGTTATGCGGTTAACGAAGAGCATCGCGGCAAGCGTTACGCCGAACGTGCCTGTCGGCTGGTATTTCCACTGGCAAAACAGCACGGTCTGCAACGCCTGATTATCACCTGTCTCCCCAATAACCGCGCCTCTTATCGCACGATTGAAAATCTGGGCGGCAAGTTTCTCGGCATTGTCAACGTCCCCACCACCCATGAAATGTGGCGTGAAGACGCCGACAACCGCCGTCGCCGCTACCAAGTAACACTCACCTAACTCCTCACGCCAAAACCCAAAACAGGGGGGCCACCAGCCCCCCTGTTTTCATATACTAGGTAAAAGTTTTGCTTTAGCTGGATTATTTGAGCACCCAACTCAAACCTTCCGTACCGGAAGCTGGCAGGGTCAATTTTTTTCTATCAAAAAATTGGGGCCCCTGCCGCTATCCGGCACCACCCGTGTCGTCCTCTTTCCACAACGCTCCCAACCCAATCTCTCCCCTCAAATCATTTTCCCCAAATCTCCCCGCAAGTCAGTCCATGTAGGATTCCGCGAAGAAATCAACTCCACCTTCCACACCCGCCGCCACTTTTTAAGCTGAACTTCCCGCCGCCGCATCTGTTCATAATCCCCACACTCTTCAAACCACACCAACCGACAAGCTTGGTAACGTAAAGGCCACGCCGCGCCACCAACTGCTTCACCTGCCTGCTGCGCACTGCGCCGTAAAATATCCTGCGTACTTCCCACATAAATCGCCCCAAATTTAGCTCTACTTGCCATCATATAAACAAAAAATCGCCGCTCTTTCATCCTCCGAAATTACTACATCCATCCTCACCAAGCTACTAACCAAAAATTAAAGACACCAAATCATGGGCCTCCGTGCCGGAAGGATGATGGGCCGAAATTGCCACTATGCAATTTCGGGGTGCCCATCACCTATCCGGCACCACCCGTGTCGCCAACCATCTACAGGCTTCCCAGCTCTCATAAATCACCCATTCGTTCATCCGTTTATCCCCGCACCCGTTCACCCGCCTTCTTGACACCCACCCCCAACCAGCCTAAACAAAAGGCATGTCCCCCCAACCAAATCAACCACTAAACCATAATTTAACTAGCACCTACGACGTCATCGTCGTCGGTGGCGGCCATGCCGGTGCCGAAGCCGCCGCCGCCAGCGCACGCATGGGTGCCAGCACCCTGCTGCTCACGGGGAATCTCGACACCATCGGCCAAATGTCCTGCAATCCCGCCATCGGCGGCCTCGCAAAAGGCCACTTGGTGCGGGAGATTGACGCGCTCGACGGCATCATGGGCCGCATCACCGATATCGCTGGCCTCCAATTCCGCATGTTGAACGCCTCCAAAGGCCCCGCCGTCCGCGGCCCGCGCGCGCAGGCGGATCGGAAACTCTACCGCGAAGCCGTGCAAACCGAACTCTTCAACACCCCCAACCTCACCGTCAAACAAGCCGAAGTCACCGATGTCGAACTGAATGAAAAGGGCGAAGCCAGCATCGTCGCCTGCAACAGCGGCTGGCGGTTTCTGGCTGGCGCCGTGGTCATCACCACCGGCACCTTTTTGCGCGGGCTGGTCCACATCGGCCCCCAGCAATTCACCTCGGGCCGCATGGGAGAAGCCGCCTCCCTCACCCTCGCCAACCGCCTCAAAGCACTCAATTTCAAAATCGGCCGCCTCAAAACCGGCACCCCCCCCCG
>RFNJ01000127.1 GCA_009927255.1 Pseudomonadota bacterium
AGCCGCCGAAAAACTCCCCGCCCTCCTGCAAAAACTCCAAGCTGTCAAAAGTGTGGCGGTCTACGACCCCCTCGGCCAAGCCGAAACCTTCGCCACCTTCGCCAATCTCAAAGGCGTTACCATCACTGAAGCCTACACCCGCCCGATCGAGCGCCTCGGCCAAAAACTGCTCGGCAAACCTCTCCAACCCGCCTCCAAACTCGCCACCACCAAAGCCAGCCTGCTGTTGGTTGCGGCGTTCGATGCCACCCGTCTGCTCGAACAACTCGGCCCCACCCTGCAAGCCAAAATCCAAGCCGGATTGCAGGTGGTTACGTTCGATGAACTCCGCCTCCCCGCCGATATGCTGACCGACCAACGCACCTACCTCAACCCCATCAACTTCGCCACCAACTTCGGCTGGCTCCGCGCATCGGATACCGAGCACAACACCATCGTTGGCTTCAACTACTGGGCCACCTACGGCGCCAAAGAGCCCAAGCTCTGGCTGCGTTTAATGGACAGCAACGGCAAACCACTCAAAACCTGGATCGAACCACTCGGCCCCGCCGGTAGCTGCTACCGCCTGAACAGTGCCGAAATCCGGCACCGCTTCAACCTCCCCGCCTTCAACGGCAGCCTATTTATGCACGCCATCAACATTGCGGGCCACGATATTGTCAAATATGTTGTTGATTTTGAAAACAAATCCAGCTCAATCCTCACCTGCACGCACGACGCCAACGCCTGGCCGTCCGACGAATTCGCTGGCCTCCCCGCCCCGCAAAAGCACGAAGACACCATCCTCTGGCTGCAAAACAGCCACTCCCTCACCATCCCCGCCAACAGCATCGGCCTGTCGGTGATGGGCAACAAAGCTATCGCCCGCTACCCCAAACCCATCCCCCCCTTCGCCACCGTACCGGTCAGCACCCGCAGCCTGTTGCCCAAAGCCGAATGGCCACAGCAATTCGTTTTCCACGCGGGCCGCTACTTTGTCCGCCCACGCTACGAAATGGTCACCCTTGCCCAAACCACCAGCGGCCAACCGCAACGCCAACGCATCGCCCACGTCAACGTGGTGCGCGGAGACCTTCAACTCAACCCCCAGCTCCCTCAAGCCAGCAAATCGCTGGGTAAAGGCTACATCATGCCGCTGCCGGTGCTCCCCACCGCACACTACACCACCACCGCACTGCCCACCCCCATGGCCAATGCGGAAACTGACCTCCCGCTGCGCGTCACCCTCATCGATGCCTCTGGCAAGCAAGTCGCCAGCCAATTCCTTGGCCGCCTCAAGCGCGGCAAAATCCCCGCATTGGATGTTGCGCAGTGGATGAAGTCAAAAAAACTCAAACTCCCCAGCGGCTACGGCCATCTGGAGTTTACGTATGACTTCCGCAAAGGCGGCAGCGGCACCGGCTGGCTGCACGCCATCGGCCGCTATCACCACAGCAGCGGCCACGCGGCCGAAACCTCCTTCGGCGCCCATATTTTCAACCTCCCCGATACCTACAAGGGCGAACCCCAATCCTACAGCGGCCCACCCCCCGGCCTCACCACCCGCATCGTGCTGCGCTTGGGCACGGCGGGAGAAACCGCCTACTGCCACCTCATCTACCCCTCCTCGGGCGAAAACTGGCACCCCACCAGCACCACCGAACTCACGCTCCACACCGCCCAAGCCGAAAAACTCGCCAGCGCCACGCTGCACATCCCACAAAACGGCTCCAAACTGTGGAATGCCTCCGACTTCTTCAGCGCCGACTTACTCAAAAAAGCCCACGGCGGCTACGTCCAAATCACCGACAAAACCTGCCGCCTCTTCGGCTACCACGGCCTGAAAAGAGAGCAAAACCAAGCCTTCTCACTCGACCACATGTTCGGCTTCTAGGTATTGTTAACAAAAAGAATCCCCCGGGCCTAAGCCCGGGGGACATTATCGTCTAGTCGTTAGTTCGCTTCTTTGCTTTTGCAGCCTTTTCAGCCTTATACTGCGCAATTGCCTCATCGCGGGCCTTCTGCAGTTGCTGATACCCCTCCCGCAGGGAAGGATAACAAGTCACCACACAAGCCAGCGTGATTGCCACCACGCCCAAGGCAATAACTGCAAACACCGCAGCACCAAGGCCGCTCGGCCAAATCGTCGTGCCAAACTGAACGATGCTCAGAAACGCCACCGCACCAAAAGCAACGGCAACACTCCGATAAACGCCCATCTGCCACGGCTCAACCAAAAGCTCTTCTGCCTTATCATTCAGACGATACAGCCTGTAGCCCACAGGAAGCTGTCTGTTTTCATACTTAGCTTCCGCACGTGCCTTTCTCACGTGTGTGTCCATCACCGACTGCAAAACAACTATTGGCAGAACAAAAACCAGCAGCATCAGCGCAACGCTGCCCAAAAAAGCCTCTTGATACTCAACCGGAGCATTAAAGGCCTGCTTAAGTACCGGCATTGCCAGCCCATGCGTCACTCCAGTCAAAACACTGGCCAGAGTAACCACAGCCACCACAGAAGGGATAAGCGCCAAGGCAACAAACCAAAACATATCTCGCCATTCATCGACATCCCATTCTGTACCTTTCAGCAAAGCCATCACTCGGCAGACAAGCCAAACAACAACCGTCAGAGCCAGAATAACCCAGCCAAAGACAAGGCCAAGCCATACTCCACTGGCCGGAAAGTGAACCGTCGCGGTGCCATCACAAATACTCGTGATAACTTCCTTGCCGTCCACTATCTCTTTCACGCCGCGGCAGGCAATGGCGGTAAACTCCAAAACCCCTGGCAGCAGTTGCTTGGTTAGAGTGTAACTGCCATTTGTGGTTATGCTGACAATATTGATGACAAAGTCTGCCGTCACGCCAATTGCCATAGACAGCATCCTGACAACGTTACCAAGCTGAAGCGCCCCAACCACCGCCCAAAAGGCAGCAACCAACGCACTCCAAGCACTGGGGCCAAAGTAGGTCAGCAGCCCCATCACAGCGGCAATGGCACCAAGGGCGCCAATTGCCATCAGGTACTTCTTGCTTGCGTCCAGCATACAGGAAGCAAACAGCGACTGAAACGGCAGGCGCTGGGCCTGCAGAATGCTAGGTTTGTTGGCCATCGCCAACCTCCATAAGATAGGGTGAAGTTTCTACAGCTCTGCGCCGCATCTCTCGGGCACAAAACCCAAGACAAAACGATAAGTTAAGTGATTCACACACAGAGTGCAAAAACCATATACACTATACCATAGCCCACAGCAAGCAATAAAAAAAACCTCCATCACTCACTCACTCCATCACTAGCTCCCCTCCGCCCCTGCACCAGTTCCAGCAACGCCCCCACCACCTCTTCTACCCCCTGCCCGTGCTTGGCCGAAAGCACCACCACCACCGCCTTGGCAGGCAACTTGGCCTTTTTCTTAAATTCCTTCACTTTCGCCGCCAACGCATCAGCATCCACCAGGTCCGCACGGCTCAGCGCCACCACTTCGGGCAACTTACACAGCTTGCTGCCAAATTGCTTGTCGTAAGCCTTAAGTTCTCCACGAATCACCTTATACGCCGCCCAAGGTTCATCCTGTACCGCATCCACCATGTGCAGCACCGCCGCACAGCGGCTCACATGCTTCAAAAAGGCATGGCCTAAGCCCACACCTTGCGCGGCACCCTCAATCAACCCTGGCAAGTCGGCCAGCAAAAACTCGCCATCCCCCCGCCGCACCAGCCCCAGCGCCGGTTGCAGGGTGGTAAACGGATAGTCCGCCACCTTCGGCTTAGCCCGGCTAACGGCAGCTACAAAGGTGCTTTTGCCCGCATTGGGCAGCCCCAACAACCCCACATCGGCCAGCAGCTTCAACCGCAGCCGAATCTTCAACTGTTTGGCAGGTTCTCCCGGCGTAAACTGGCGCGGTGCTTGGTTGGTGCTGGTTTTATAGCTGGCATTGCCGCGCCCACCACGGCCGCCGGGCAGCAGCACCATCTCATCACCCACCCGCACCATATCGCGCAGCACAATCCCACTGTCTTCATCAATAATCTCCGTGCCCGGCGGCACAGTCAGCACCACATCGGCCCCTGCCGCACCGCTGCGGTTGCGCCCCATGCCATGCCCACCGGTTTTAGCGCGCAACAGCTGCCGATACCGATAATCAATCAACGTGTTCAAGTTTCCCACGCAGCGCACAATCACCGCGCCACCATTGCCACCATTGCCACCATCCGGGCCGCCATATTCAATACTGCGCTCACGCCGAAAACTCACGCAGCCTGCCCCACCCGCACCACGCTCCACTGTTAAAACCGCTTCATCCAGAAATTTCATAAACTTAGCCATATCGTAAAAACAAGGGAGAGGCAACGCCTCTCCCAACATGTTGTCAGTACCATACTACCATCAGCACCGTACCGGCAGCCAGCAAAGCCGCCGCCACCAGCCAAAGCCAACGATAAGCCACCATCAACTCCCACACCGATATATTGCCATGAGTACCGGCCTCTCCACCCTCCATCATTTCAAAGTCATCATAGGGCGGGGGGGCTTCTAGCGGTTTGGGGTAATCCGGCGGCAAGCGCCAAAGTGCATCTGGGGCTGGCTGTTTCTTGCTTTTTCCTGGCCCTTGCAAAACGTCACCCATCGCATCCTCCTCTGGGCTAGTGTTTCCTCACTGCACCCCCAGCCTACGCCTAGCTCATATACAAAGCAACCCCACCCCCAAATAGCAAAAAAAGCAGAGGGGCCACCGGCCCCTCCACTCATGTCGTATGGCAATCAGCCCTTGTCGCGGAGCAGGCGCCAATACAGCACCAATACCACCAGCACAGGCACGCCAACCAGCGCACCAAACAGCAGGCCGGTCCGCATCTCGGCGGGGATTGCCGCCACCACATCGCCACCAAACAGCAGCCACGTCAGCGCCGCCATCAGCGCAAAGCCCACATAGTGGCCCCAGCGCAGCGGGTGCGGCGTGGTGTCGGGCGCGTAGTAGTCCCGCTCAAGGTTCTTCATGTCAAACTCCAAGTGTTTCACCCCAAGCCAATCTCAGGGTTTCGCCATTTGCGGCCCTATCCTCGTATACCAAAACCCACCCCCAAGCAACAAAAAAGGCACCCGCAGGTGCCTCGCCTCCTCCCAGAGGTAAACGTTACTTACCCACCACATTCACAAAACGGCGGTTTTTATAGCCGGTGGTGAATTTTACAATACCATCCACCAAAGCATAAAGGGTGTGGTCGCGGCCCATGCCCACGTTGGCACCGGGGTGGTAGGCGGTACCACGCTGGCGTACCACAATGTTGCCGGCCACGGCTTCTTGGCCGCCATACAGCTTCACGCCCAAGCGGCGGCCTTCGCTGTCGCGTCCGTTACGGCTCGAACCACCTGCTTTTTTGTGTGCCATGGTGCTTTTCTCCTCTTAAATTCGTTACTTACGCCTTAATGCCCGTCACCCGCACCAGCGTAAACGGCTGGCGGTGGCCAATCTTGCGGCGGCTGTTCTGGCGGCGACGCTTCTTAAAAGCAATCATTTTCGGGCCTTTGTCCTGCTGCAAAATCTCAGCGGTCACGCTGGCACCTTTCAGCAGCGGGGTGCCAATTTTCAAGCTACCTTCAGCCGCCACCAGCAAAACTTTGTCCAAAACCACGCTTTCGCCAACTTTGGCGTCCAGCTTTTCCACGGCAATTTCATCGCCCTTGGCCACTTTCAGCTGCTTTCCGCCGGTCATCACAATCGCATACATGGCCCAAACTCCAATTTTTACAATATCTTAAAAACAGCTGGTCGCCACAGCGCCCACGTTTTCATCACCGCCTTCTAAGGCCCGCCACGCCCCCTGTCAAGCCCCAATAACAACTTGGCCAAGTCTCTTCACAATCCCTCGGTGTCACCCCGGGGCATGGCTGGGCCGATTTTGTGCTTACAAAATCGGGGCGCCCAGCCTGAG
>RFNJ01000167.1 GCA_009927255.1 Pseudomonadota bacterium
TCCAGATAGCTTGATTTTGCGGATTCGCAAGTGCTCATCTCGCAAAATCTAAGCTTCTGGAATGACGACCCACATTGGGTGCCTCATAGATGGATTGTAAAGTTGTGCTGGATTAAGCTTGGTTTTTAGGCGGGGGAGGATTGGTGGGTGGCTGGAAGTGTGGCAACATGGGGGTATGAAGCCTCGTGGTTCTTCTGCTGCTGCCTCTACGCCTGTGGCGGGGATTGCGCATGATGATACGATTGCGGCGGTTTGGCCGGTGGCGGGGGATAGGCGGGTGAATCGGCGGGGGAAGCATCCGGTTTTTCGGGCGATGCGCAGCACGTTTTTGGTGGTGGCGGTTTTGGCGTGTTTGTTGCTGGTGGGGATTTTTGGCTTAGCAGTTTATTGGCCGACTTTGAGTGGCCCGGCTTATTTGGCGCTGATTAATATTAACGTGGTGCTGGGCTTGCTGTTGGCGCTTTATGTGGCGCGGCGGCTGTTGGTGATGGGGCTAGACCGGCGCGGCAAGCTGCGTGGTGGGCGGTTGCATGTGCGGGTGTTGGTGATTTTTGGAGTTTTGGCGGTTTTGCCAGCTTTGGGCGTGGGTGGCTTTGCGATTTATTTGGTGAACCAGGGGATTGAAAGTTGGTTTTCGCAGCGGGTTTCTGCGGCTTTAGAGGGTGGGCGGCAGGTGGCGGAGGGGTATATGGATGAGAGCGGAAAGAGCTTAAAGAGTGATGTTTTGGTGTTGAGTCGGGATACGGTTTGGCAGCTTTCGCCGATGCTTTTGGGACAAAATGCGATGGCCGGGTGGTTGCGCGAGCAAATGCGCGAAAAACGCATGGATGAGCTGGCGCTGGCCGATGCCGAGGGGTTGATTGTGGCGAGTGGGAGCGGGTTGAACCGGGGGGTGTTGCCGCCCGAAGCGATGGCGCTGCTGCAAGCAGGCAGCATGGGCAGCGGGGTGGTTCACCTAAATGACGGCAAGCGGATGATGGCGTTGGTGGCGCTGAAAAATGGTTGGTGGCTGGCGGCGGAGCGGGATTTGAACGCGGCGATGTTGGCGCGGATTGGGGGGACGGCGGAGGCGTATAATGCTTATGCGGAGTTGCAGGCGAACCGCGCGCAGTTGCGGGTTTTGGTGAGTTTGATGGTGTTGCTGCTGTTGGTGGCCACGGTGGCGTTGGCGGTGTGGGCGGCGTTGCGCTTGGCGAATAAAATTGTGCAGCCGGTGACGGAGTTGGTGCATGGGACCAATCGGGTTTCCGCCGGGGATTTGACCGTGCGCTTGCAGCCGCGGGATGATGATGAGCTGGGGGTTTTGACCCAGGCGTTTAACCGCATGACGTTCCAGTTGGCGGCCAACCGTGAATTGCTGGAGCGCAAGAACCATGAGCTGGATGAGCGGCGGCGGTTTATGGAGGCGGTGCTGACCAGCGTGAGCACCGGCGTGGTGGCGGTGGATGAGGGGAATGTGGTGCGAGTGGCGAACCAGCGGGCGTTTGCGCTGTTGAAATTGGAAGTGGGTAGCAAGCTGGCCAAAGTGGTGCCGGAGGTGAGCGAAGTGGTGCGTGAGGCGTTGCGGCAGCTGGGTGAGTGTGGCGTTATGGGAGGCGTGGCAGGGCAGGGGATTGCGGGGCAGAAAAGTTTATTGCAGCACGAAGTGAAGGTGGCGGTGGCGGAAGGCGATGTTCGCACGCTGATGCTGCGCTTGGTGCCCCAGCCGTTGGGTGGGGTGGTATTAACCTTTGACGACATGACGCCGTTGATTGGCGCGCAGCGGCTGGCGGCGTGGCGCGATGTGGCGCGGCGGCTGGCGCATGAGATTAAGAATCCGCTGACGCCGATTCAGCTTTCCGCTGAGCGGCTGAAGCGGCGGTATTTGGCGAAGATGCCCGATGAAGATAAGGCGTTGTTTGCGCAATTGACGGATACGATTGTGCAGCAGAGTGAAGAAATGCGGCGGATGACCAATGAGTTTAGTGACTTTGCGCGGATGCCGCAGGCGGTGATGCAGGCTGAAGATATGGTGGAGGTTTTGGATGGTGTGGTGGCGCTCCAGCGGGCACGGGGTGGTGTGGTGTTGGAAACGGATTATGCGGTGCCCCATGCGCTGGTAAGCATGGATAAGGGCCAAATGCAGCGGGTTTTTACCAATATTTTGGAAAATGCGTTTAATGCGGTTGCTGAACGAGAAGGCATAAATTTGCCACAGGGGCGGGTGCGGGTTGTTGTTTGGCGGCAACAACCGGCTATACTGTGCATTGAGATACAAGACAACGGACGCGGCTTGCCCGAGGACGTAGCGGTTGAACAGTTATTTGACCCCTATGTGACCACGCGCAAGGGCGGCACCGGACTGGGTTTGGCCATTGTGAAAAAAGTAATGGATGAACACGGCGGCACGGTGCTGCTAAAGCGCAGGAAAGAAGGCGGAACCACGGTTGCGCTAACTCTGCCGCTGACTGCCGATGATGTTTTGGGCGCGCCAACCAAGGGTGAAAGCTTGGCGGCGAACAACCCTGCCCGCGCGCGCACGGCACCAACAACTGGCCCCACACGGGCCGCAACAACGGAGACGCCAACCGATGAACATCAACCCCTTTCTGCCCCCGCAAGCCGTACAGGCAAGCGCCGCACCAAAAAACCAAACGCCTGAGATTTTGATTGTTGACGACGAGGCGGAAATTCGCACCGCGCTTGCCGGCATTTTGGAGGATGATGGCTATATCATTCGGTTTGCCGAAAATGGCGAGCAGTGCTTGCAGGCGATTACCGAGCGGGTGCCGCAATTGGTGCTGCTGGACATTTGGATGGAAGGCATGGATGGCCTTGAGGTGCTGAGCCGCTTGAAGCGCCGCGTGCCTGATTTGCCGGTGATTATGATTTCGGGCCACGGTACGATTGAAACGGCGGTGCAGGCCACCCAAAAAGGTGCTTATGACTTTATTGAGAAGCCGCCTTCTGTGGAGCGGTTGTTGTTAACTGTTAGCCGCGCCATTCGGGAAGCCCAATTGCGCCGCGAGAACTATTTGCTGCGCGCCAAGAGTGGTGAAGTGCAGGAGCTGCTGGGCGTTTCCAGCGAAATTGCCACCGTGCGCCAGACCGTGAAGCAGGTGTGCCCTGGCGAAAGCCGCGTGATGATTACCGGTGAGAGCGGCACGGGCAAGGAGATTGTGGCGCGTCTTATTCACAAAGGCAGCCGCCGTGGCGACCGCCCATTTGTGCTGCTGGCGCCCGGTGCGGTGAGCGAGGGGACGTTTGAGACCGCGCTTTCCACTATTGTGGGGCAGGGCCGTGGCGGCACGTTGTTTTTGGATGAGGTTGCCGACTTAACGGCGGCGATGCAGGCACGGCTGCTGAAATTTTTGCAAGATGGCATGCTGCCAGACCCGATTACCAACATGCCGACCGAGGCCGATGTGCGGGTGGTGTCGTCCTCCAGCAAAGACCTTAAAGCGCTGGTGGAGGGTGGTAAGTTCCGGGCGGATTTGTTTTACCGCCTAAGTGTGGTGCCGGTGGGGATGCCGGCTTTGCGCACGCGCAGTGTGGATATTCCGACCATGGTGCAGCACTTTTTGAAGGTGCTGGCGCCGGATAGCCAATCGATTCCCAAAGTGGCGCCCGCGACCATGGCGGTGCTTACCAGTTATGAGTGGCCCGGTAACATTCGCCAGCTGAAGAACCTTTGTGAGTGGCTGGTGATTATGCATCCCGGCAAGGTGATTAACCCCGACATGCTGCCGCCCGAACTGACCAAGGGCGATACGGTGAACAGCAACCTGATGGAAAGCGCGGTGGCAATGCCGCTGC
>RFNJ01000069.1 GCA_009927255.1 Pseudomonadota bacterium
CTTGGGGAGCAGCAGCCGTTTCAGCCGCCGCCAACTCCGGCGCCACATCGCTGGCAACCGCCACATCACCGGCCTTGGCCACCAAGCCCATTGCACGGGCTTTTTCCATAATCCGGGCACTCTTACCGGTGCGCCCACGCAAATAATACAGCTTGCTGCGCCGCACATCGCCACGCCGCACCACTTCAATCTTGTCCAAAACCGGGGAAAACAAAGGGAAAACCCGCTCCACACCCTCACCAAAGCTCAGTTTACGCACGGTAAAGCTGCTGCCAGCCGCACGGTTGTTGCGGGCAATGCAAATGCCTTCAAAAATCTGCACACGGGCCTTGTCGCCCTCTTTCACGCTCACGTGCACCCGCAAGGTGTCGCCAGCGCCAAATTCAGGCACACTAGCCGCCTTCGCAGCAGCGGTTTCGCGGTTCAGTTCAGCAATAATATTCATGCCCATGGCCATATTTCCTCATAATCTCCGCTCCCAATACCCCATCCCGCCCCTCCCCGCAAGCACTTTTTAATCCTTTAATCGCAAAGTTCTCTTCTTCGCCATCTCCCGCCGCCAAGCCGCAATCTCCTTATGGTTCCCCCCCTGCAACACCGCCGGAACCTCCCGCCCCTCCCAAATCGCCGGCCGGGTATAGTGCGGATACTCCACCAGCAACTCCCCCTTCTCGCCCACAATATCAAAGCTTTCCTCATGCAAACTGGCATCCCCCCCCAGCACCCCGGGCAACAACCGCACCACCGCATCAATCAAACAAAACGCCGCATTCTCGCCCCCCGAAAGCACAAAATCCCCCACCGAAATCACCTCATCCACCTCCGCCTCAATCACCCGCTCATCAATCCCCTCATAATGCCCGCACAACACCACCAAACCACCTTCCATCGCCGCCAACCGCCGCACATCCGCCTGCACCAACCGCTTCCCCGTCGGCGCCAGAAACACCACATGCGGCCTCCCAACACCCCCCTCTTTCTCCCTGGTTCCTGGTTCCTGGCTACCTAGTTCCTGTCCACCTGATTCCCTGTCCACCTGTCCACCTGCTGCCCGCAGGGCAGCCGCTACCACATCCGCCCGCATCACCATCCCCGCCCCGCCACCATAAGGCGTATCATCCACCGTCCGATGCTTCCCCTCCCCAAAATCCCGAATATTCACCACATCCAAGCTCCACAAAGCCTGACGCGCAGCGTCACCCTGCGAAGCTCCCGGCGCGCTTTCAGCGCGACCGCCGGAGCGTAGCAGGGCTCTCCCCACCACACTAAACCCCAAAACCCCGGGAAAAACCTCCGGAAACAAAGTAACCACCGTAACCTTATAAACCATCCTCTACCCCTACCCCATCCCGCCCCAAAAATCAAAACCCAAAGCAAAACCCCTTGCCACCTCCATGAGAATAGTATACGAACATCTCAGAAATACCCTCTCGCACTTTTATCCACGGAGACCCAACCATGACTCCCTGCCAAAAGCTCATCGCCGAAGGCCGCAACGCCTACATCCAAGCCATCCTCAACGCGATTGAAGCCTACAACCCAGAGAGTGCGCCCGACTTTCACCTGATCATCAAGGCTATCACTCACACTGAACTTTCCATTAAGGAAATGATGATAATCTTGAATGCTTCTCACCCAACTATCTGTCGTTGGGGTAAAGGCACTTTCTGTCCCCCCAAACACTCCCGCAAAAGCATCCTCCTCCAACTCCGCCCAAAGCTCGAAGCCATGCTCACTCCCCTCTAACCCCTCGAAAACCCAAAACGGGCCAGCACACGCTGGCCCGTTGTCATTTTTACCACCCCTAATTCACACTCCCAAACTTCTCCTGCAAAGGCTTGAAAGTATTCGCCAATTTACTCTTATCCCACGCCTCCATGTTCACCGGGCTGCGCGCAGTGTCCTCATTGCTGCTCTCAATCATCGCATCAAACGCCTCATCCCAGCTGCCACGAGTGCTCGCCTTGGCATACTCAGTGGCCCGCTGCTCAAAAAAGTTAGCATGCTCGTCAGCGTTCAGCATCAAGTCCATCCACGGCAACGGGTTTTTATCAATGTTAAACAGCGGCTCAAGGTTCAAGCTGCGCAGGCGCCGGTCAGCAATATACCGAATGTAATTTTTCACATCCTGCGCCGTCATCCCCTCCACCGGCCCCATTTCAAAGGCCAGGTCAATAAACCGGTCTTCCATGCCCACAATCTTCGCGCACGCCGCGGTAATATCCGCCTTCAACTTATCGCCCCAAATCTCAGGGTTCTCCTGCACAAAGGTGTTAAACAGCTTAATCACGCACTGGCAGTGCAGCGTCTCATCGCGCACGCTCCAGGTCACAATCTGCCCCATCCCTTTCATCTTGTTAAAGCGGGGGAAGTTCATCAGCATCGCAAAGCTAGCAAACAACGCCAGGCCCTCGGTAAACCCACCAAACACCGCCATCGTCAGGGCAATATTATGCTTATCGTTCACGTTAAAGCCGTGCATATAGTCATATTTGTCCTTCATCTCGGCGTATTCCATAAACGCCGAATACTCCACTTCTGGCATCCCAATGGTGTCCAGCAAGTGGCTGTAGGCCGCCACGTGCACGGTCTCCATGTTACTAAAGCTGCCCAGCATCATCAGCACTTCGGTGGGCTTAAACACCTGCATGTAGTGGCGATTATAGCAATTGTTCACTTCCACATCGCTCTGGGTAAAAAATCGAAAAATCTGCGTCAGCAAGTTCTTTTCCGCGCCGGAAAGCCGGGTATTCCAATCCTTCACATCATCCGCCATCGGCACTTCTTCTGGCAACCAATGGATACGCTGCTGCATCAACCACGCTTCATAAGCCCAAGGATACCCAAAAGGCTTATATCCAATTCGTTCTTGCATTAAGTTTGGCATTGTCCGTCCCTCCTGTTCATATTTTTTGGTCGCCGCCAAATGCCCCACCTTGGCAGCCGCCGGCTCAAAGTTAATCACATTCACCATGTGCTTCCTCCCTCCATTTGCCGGGTGTTGAAGCCAACCTCAAGCCTCAACCCCCATCCCCTCACACACGCCATCACTGGCACGCGCAAATCTCTTTTGTCACCAGTTGTCTAACTTACCATCGGCCTCGGTGTCACCCCGGGGCATG
>RFNJ01000012.1 GCA_009927255.1 Pseudomonadota bacterium
GCTCAACCTTGCCGGATTTAACCTCACCAACGGCGGTATCATCACCGGTACTACCGTCAGCGGCACGTTCATGTATGGCAACGCCGCCAGCTTCACCACGCTCACCGTCGGCGGCGTCGCCATCACCGGTAGCGCCGCCAGCAGCGACCGCATCACCAGCGGCACCGATGTCGTCGTGGTCAACGGCAGCACCGATACCGTCAGTTTCACCCTCGGCGGCGGCACGCCGGCCTACATCCACCCCACCCTCGGCTTGGTGGCGGTGGGGGTCAGCACCACGGGGCGGATCAGCGGCACCAACGGCTATTTCAGCGGCAGCGTCGGCATCGGCACCACCGCCCCCGCCCGCACCCTGCAAGTCGGCAACGCCGATGGCATCATGCAAGTGGGTAACCCCATCGGCGCCCTGTTGTCGGGAGACGACAGCGGCATCGGCCTCTTCGGCACCAACCTGTATGTCGATGCCAGCGCCAACCTCAAAACCGCCAGCACCCAAGGCGCCTACGGCTACGCCGGCGTCAGCGCCGCCGCCGGCAACGTCGATGTCTACACCGCCACCGGCGCCACCACGGCCGACGCCACCGTTACCCCCGTCAGCCGCCTGCGCGTCAACAGCGCCGGCAACGTCGGCATCAATACCACCAGTCCCAACGCTCGCCTCGAAGTTAATGGCACTATCAGTGCCACTGGCGTAAGTATAACCGGGATCGTAAGCGCCACTCGCTTTGTTGGCGACGGCAGCGGCCTCACCGGCATTGGAGGTAACGACAACCTCGGTAACCATACGGCGACGCAGGCGTTGAACCTTGCGACGTTTAACATTAACAACGTGGGTGTGGTGACTGCGACGACGGTGAGTGGGACGAATATGTATGGGTTGAATGCGAGCTTTACCACTATCTTTAATGCGGGAAGCTTCAGTGGGAATAGTATTGCCGCCAACAGCACTAGCAGTACATTGGTGAGCGCCAGCAATGTAAGCGCTACGCTCATCCAGGTAGGAGCAAGCACTGCGACATGCACCAGCAGCATCAGCGGGAGCGTTAGGTGGGGAACGGCAAGCAATACGTTACAAATATGCACAGGGTCTGGGTGGGTGAGCTTGGTTAGCGGGACCTCGGCGGGGGGAGCCAGTGCCCTTTCAGGTCTTTCCGACGTAACAGTCTCTAACATCTCTGGGCGTGATTATCTTCGTTACGATGCAGGAACTAGCAAGTGGGTAAATATTTCGGAATCAACTATTATGAGCACGACAACGATGGCGTCTGGTTGGCCCGATGCTATTCGTTGTGTAGGCGCATCGGGCAGCGCGAACGTATCATTTGCTTATGGTAATGCTGCCGGGACGACAGCTGTATATATGCTGATGGGTGATTATGGAACGGTTGTTGGCGGATCTGCCAACGCGCCGACATTGAACTTTTCAAGCCCTACCGCAGCGGGAAGCTTGACAGAAACAGCTTCATGGACGGGATGGCTGACCAATTGTTCTGGGAAAACAATTTCTCAGTTGTATGCATCAGGCCAAGCGTTTAACTTCATTGGTGGCAACTCGCGCTGGCAGGATGTTAGTGGTTTTAGTTACTTAAATGCCAATAGCGTTGGTATTGGCGTTGCTACCAGCAGCACAGCCGCATTGGATGTAGCAGGTATGATCTCTGCTACGGGTTTGACACAGGGTATTAGTGCAGGCCTTGTTTATGGCCGCGCTGCCAGTTTGACGACGATTACGGGTGGGGCGAGCACGC
>RFNJ01000011.1 GCA_009927255.1 Pseudomonadota bacterium
AACTTGACGGGCTCTCCGTTGATTAGCACCAGCATGGGTGGGGTGGTGAGTGCGACCAATGTTTATGCAGGGACGGTTTCTGCGACTAACTTTGTGGGGAATGGGAGTGGGTTGACGGGGATTTCGGTTGCGGCGCAGCCAAGTGATCGGATTAGTACGACGGGGGTGGCGAGCGGGGCGAACCTTGGGATGGTGGCGGCTAGTATTGGCACGGTGAGCTTTACGACAGGTGGCACTGCTGGAACGGCTTATCTTGATACCGTGGGCCGTTATATTGGTCCGGGCATTAGCTTGACTGCCGGGCATGGGATTAGTAGCACCAATGGGTACTTTGCGGGTAGGGTTGGTATTGGAACCAACAGCCCAACGGCGGTGCTGCAAGTTTCGGGGGATATTGTTACAACAGTTAACAACGCAGGTTCGGGTACGAGTATTGATTGGTCCACGAGTAATGTGGCTTATACCAGTGCGAACTGTGGATCATTTACGTTTACGAACATGCGTGACGGCGGTGCGTATACTTTGGTGGTGAAGGGGGCAACGGCTGCGACTTGCTCGTTTAGCCAGACTGGCCTTACATTTAAGATGCCTGTGGGGCATGGTGCAACGACAGTTTCTAAACATACTGTTTACTCTTTCATAAGAGCTGGAACGGATGTATATGTGACGTGGATAAAGGGGTATTGATGACTAAAGTGTGCGCGGTTTTTGTGGTGGGGTTGTTATGCGCCACATTGGCGATTATGGGGTATGCGCAAGTGCCCACTGCTTTTGCTAACTGGACAAATAAATGTGATTTACCGTGGGGTGGCGGGGTGCTGGAGGATGGCGGTACCGTGACTGCGTTTCTGGCGAGCTCTGCGTGCCCGAGCTGTACATCTGAGACGCGGAGTTGTTCATCTGGGACTTTATCTGGGAGTTATAGCAACTCTGCGTGTTCGGTCTCTTGTGCCTCGTGCAACCTGCCGTGGGGCGGAAGTATTAGCCACGGGCAGAGTACAACGGCTTGGAACACGACTTCTTCCTGTGGGGGGTGTTCTTCTCAAACGCGGACGTGTAGCAATGGATCGCTATCTGGTAGTTTTGCATCGGCATCCTGTACGAACACTGCTTGTGCCTCGTGCAGCCTACCGTGGGGCGGAAGTATTAGCCATGGGCAGAGTGTTACGGCATATCTAAGATGGTTAGCGGATGTGGTAATCGGAAACTCGTACTTGTAACAATGGATCACTGTCCGGATCATATCAATTTCAGGTTGTGACCTGGAGGGTTTGGTTAAAGACTTGAAACTTAGTGTTGTGTTACCCCAAGCTTACGCTTGGGGAGTGGGGTGATTGACAGCAGGTTGGGTTGGTGGTGGGATGGGGCGGTAACAACAGGGGGAACATACCTATGATGACCAAAAAACTGATGACCGCGGCTTTGGTGGCGGCTTTTGCGATGCCAGCTTTGACCGCTTGCACTACCGATGGACTTTTGAGCGATGAGAATATTGGTACTGGCCTTGGTGCCGTTGCTGGTGGGGTGATTGGCAGCCAGTTTGGTGGCGGTAGCGGCCAGACTGTGGCCACCGCGATTGGTGCCTTGGCTGGTGCGTGGGCAGGGAGCAAGATTGTGCAGGGCATGAACGCCCAAGACCGTGGCTATTACAATACTGCCGCCAACAAGGCGACCACTGCGCCGGTGGGCCAGCCGATTACCTGGTATAATCCGCAAAGTGGCAGCCAAGGCACCATTACCGCCACCCGTGAGGGGCGCACCAGCGATGGGGCGGCTTGCCGGGAATACCAGCAGACCGTGACCATTGGTGGCAAGACCGAGAAAGCTTATGGCACCGCGTGCAAGCAGGCGGATGGGAGCTGGAAGGTGATGAATTAATCTGGGTGACCGGTTACGGGATGACCGGGTGACCGGTTTGCCGGATGATTTGAGGGGGCTTTGGCCCTCTTTTTTTGGTGGTGGGATGATGTTGGGGGTGGTTATGGGTTGGGTAAGCCCTTATTGGGAATTTGTAGTGGGGACGAAGCGAGGCCGTTGGTGGGTCCCCGAATGGCCGAGAGGTTTGTGCTTGAAGTTTGTTCGTGCTGGCCATTCGAGGACGGGCGGTATTTTTGAGTTGAGAGCTTCGTGGAGAGGGGCGACACGGGTGGTGCCGGATAGGTGATGGGCACCCCGATTTTGCATAACGGCA
>RFNJ01000077.1 GCA_009927255.1 Pseudomonadota bacterium
CTTGCGCCAACTAAACTCCGCCGCTCGCGCCAAGCCGCGCTTGCGCAAACTCTCCGCAATCACCGGGTTCTCCAAAACCCCAAACAGCGCCACCGCAAACGCCGCCGCCACATCACCGCCCTTGCTCACCGGCACAAAAACCCCCGCCTCACCCGCCACCTCACGCTGAAAATCCACCTCCGGCAACACACACGGCACGCCACACGCCAGCGCCTCCAGCACCGGCAAGTTAAAGCACTCGGCCTTGCTGGCATTCACATAAACCGCCGCCTTCGCCAGCGTCTTCATCAGCGTGGCATGCGGCACCGCCCCAGTCATCGTCACCGCATCAGCAATCTTCAGTTCGCGCACCAATTTCAGCACTTCATCCCGCACCCCACCATCCACCGCCCGCCCGACAATCAGCAACCGACTCGCCGGCCGCCGTTCCCGCAAAACCGCAAAAGCCCGCACAATCAGCGGATAATCCTTCTGCGCATAAAAATCCCCCACCGCCATCACCAGATTAGGGTCGCGCTGTTCCTGTCCACCGGTCAACCTATCCACCTGACCACCCGGATACGCCACCCGCACCTTCCGCCCCACAAAACTCCCTACATAATCTCTCACCACATGCCTCGCCACACTAAAAGCCACCGGCGCCCGCCACAAACTCACCACCGTCAGCCAACGCAGCACCCGCCAATACATCTGCATTTTCCACCCCACCGCCTGCCCCACTGCACGCGGAGTAGTATGAATAATCGGCATCGCCCGCGGCGCCAGCAGCGGCACATAGTTGGCATTGCACAACACCGCCCGTACGCCCCATCGCCAACACAACACCGGCAGCACAAATTGCTCCCACACATGCCCGCGCCAAAAGTCCAACTCAGGCGCCACTTCCACCTGCATCCCTTCCGGAATCTCCAACCCCGCCAGCGTCTTCTGCGGCACCAACAGCACCCACGCAAAGCGCGTATCGGCCGCCAACTCCGGCAAAATCCCACGCAAATACGTCACCCCACCACCGGTGGTGGTGTGCATCGCATTCAGCAAAACTTTCACCCGCATCACGCCGCCTCCCGCCCCCTGGCTACCTGGTTCCTGGCCACCTGGTTCCTAATTGGTGCAAACGTCCGCCGATGATGCACCGTCACCCCCAACCGCACCAACCCCTCCATATGCGCCGCCGTGCCATACCCCGCATTCCGCGCCCACCCATATCCCGGAAATTCCGCATCAAGCGCCACCATCAAAGCATCCCGCCGCACCTTCGCCACAATGCTCGCACAAGCCACCGCCAACTCACAAGCATCCCCCCCAATAACCACCCGCTGCATAACCGAAATCCCCGCCAAAAACTCCGCCGGAATCAAAACATTCCCATCCACCACCACCCCGTTAATCCGTTTATCCGGCAACCCTGTCATCCGGTCACCCGGTAACCCAGCAATGGCTCTTGCCATCGCCAACAAACTCGCCCGCCGAATATTCAACTCATCAATCTCCGCCACACTCGCCTCACCCACCCCCACCACGCACTCCCGCTCAATCACCACCGCCAACTCCTCGCGCTTGGCGGCTTTAAGCTGCTTGGAATCCCCCGCCTCGCGCAACAAAAACTCCCGCAAGTCCGGATTGTCCGGCACCACCACCGCCGCCGCCAGCACCGGCCCTGCCAGCGGCCCACGGCCCACTTCATCCACTCCCGCCACCACGCCGCAACCCTCCGCCCACAGCGCCAGCTCATGCACGCAAGCCAGCCTATCCTTCAAGCGCATGCCCCTTCCGCGATGCCTGCCAATTCAGCGGCCAATACCCCTCCGAAAGCGCCTGCAAACTCCAAGCCTTCTGCCCCAACCGCTGCTGATAAATCCAGTAATTGGCAAACACCTTCTCCACATAATCCCGCGTCTCATCAAACGGAATGCTCTCCACCCACATCACCGGGTCATCGCTCGGCGTGGTGCCATTGCGCAGCCACTTGCGCACATTACCAATCCCACCATTGTAAGCTGCCACCACCAGCATCAAATTACCATCCAACTCCCCCGATAAATAATGCAAATACTTCTGCGCAATCCGCAAGTTGGTGCCGGGGTGGTGCAAGTCCGCCCGTGCCGGCTTACTCAAACCATTGTTGCGCGCCACATAGGCTGCAGTCGCAGGCATCAGCTGCATCAAGCCCTGCGCCCCCGCCCAGCTGCCCACCGCAGGCTGAAAAGCACTCTCCTGCCGCATAATCCCCAGCATCAACGCGCGGTCAAAGTTCCAACCATCGGCAGGCTTCCACCCCGCCGGGAAATGCTCCGGCACCGGGTAAAGCACCGCCGGCAGCATCTCCCCCCGCTGCGCCAAATCTTTACCCGCCTGCAAGGCCGTGCCGGGCAGTTTCAGCCCCAACCCCAGCGCCGCCAACGTGCGCGTCGCCCCATACGGCACATCATCATCCACCGCCCGCAATTCCTGCTGCGCCAAATCAGTCTCGCCCAACTGCGCCAAAGCCAACCCACGCCGCACCCCCTCAATCTTCAACAGCCCAGCAACATCACCTTCATTCAAAGCCGGAATCCCCTGCTCCGCCCCACTCAACGGCATCAAGTTCCCCAATCGCGCCGCCGCCAGCTGGCCATAAAAGCTCAAACCATCCTTGGTCGCTGCCCGCAGCATCTCATCGGCCTGCGCGGTGCGCCCCTGTTCACGTAAAACCCGCGCCGCCCACCACGCCGCCCGCGCATAGTGGTTGCCACCTACCGGCTCTTCGGCCACCAACTTTTGCCAAAGCTCCGCCGCCTCACGCTTATCACCCAGTTTATAATGCGCAAACCCCGCCAACCACAACGCCTCATCGCGCTGCGGCCCACGCACACTCAAAGCTGGCTCGGTGGCCCGCAGCAACTGCCGCCACTCGCGCTTGCCATGATAAAAATCAGCAATCTTCACCAACTCCCCCTGCCAGTTCACATTGCCCGCCTCAGCCCGCGCCCCCGGCGCCAACAGCACGCGTAACGCCCCCGCATAATCGCCCCGCACCCGCAAGCGCCACGCCTGCCCCAGCACCTGCCGCCCTTCCGCCGAAAGCTTCGCCAACTCCCTCTCCCGCGCCGCTTCCCGAATCGCCGCCCGCTCATCACGCTGCTCCACCGCCAGCGGCACCAGCGGCGCTGGCCCCAACTTGCCCACCGTCTTGCAATTGCGCTCCCGCACCGTGCGTATTTTGCCCTTTTTATCCTTTTGCTTCACCTTCACCGTCTTACACACCTGCCGTGGCCGCTCCCGTTTGGCTTCGGCCAACCGATACACCTCCCGCGCCTGCGGTAAGTCCCGATACTCCCGTAACCACCCATTCAACTCCCCCGCACTGGCCCGATACTTCGCACTGCTCAGCAACTCCGCCTTCACCACGCCCACCAGCACATCGTCCTTAACCTTAGGCGCCACCTGCAACGCACTTTTCTGCCCCGCCCGCGCCTCACGTAAAGCCTGCTTATAAGCCGCCACATCCGCCGCTGCCAAAACTTCGGCTTGCTTCGGCACCTCAACACTCCGCGCCAAAGCCACCACCTGCTCCCCATCCACCCCACCGCGCTTCAAATTCTCCACCCGCTCATCCAACAAATTCGGCTCCGCCCACCCCAGACCCCCTAAGCCAAAAACCAAAGTCAGAACCAAACCTAAAACAACCTCGGTGTCACCCCGGGGCAT
>RFNJ01000042.1 GCA_009927255.1 Pseudomonadota bacterium
GAAGCCCCTTACGGCCCTTGGGCCGTCATCCCAGCGAAGGCTGGGATCCAGCTTTTCTTAAGGCTGTTTTAAAACTATCATCCTAAAATCCTATCATCCTATCACCCTCTTTCATCATACATCCCACAACCGCACCCCATCCGCCACACTACAAGCGGCGCAAAACCCCCACAATATTGCCAACCTTAGCCACCAAATATTAGGCTACATCAAACAACCAAGGGTTGCAAAATGTCCTTTCTCCACAACATAAACTTTCGCCAACTGCTGCTCATTTTCTGCGTATTCACGGTGGGGATATTCCTCCTCAACAGCGCCCTCGCCGCCTACCTGATGGAACGCCTCGACCAAGAAACCATCCAACGCCGCTCCGAACAACAGCGTCTCATCGCCATGAAAGATTTAGAGTCCGACCTCGGCTTCGCCAGCCGCGAAATGGCCCACCAAGTCCTCGCCGAATCCCCCGCCGCCGCCGCCGAACAAGCCACCGACTTCACCGAAAAGCGAGATAACCTCGCCGCCCACATCGCGGACATCACCCAAACCGCCAGCACGTCGGCCAATAAAAAACAGCTGATGCAATCCATCCAAGCCAACCTAACAGTCTTTATGGAAGACTTAAACAAAGTCAGTACCGCCGTTACTTCAGGCAATCGCACTTTGGCTATGCAAATTGTCGATGAGTCCGAAGAGCTGGAAGATAAAATCATCCACCAAGTCCACGAATACTCCAAGCTCACCGAACAAGCCATCGCCTACCATAACGCCAACGTGAATAACTACAAAGCAATGTTCTACACCCTCTTAGCCACACTCACCAGCCTGATGGTGCTGGTCGCCTGGGTGCTCTTCCACCGCCTGCAAAACCACATGAAAACCATCGCCGGCTCGGTCACCCAAGTCGCCCAAGCGCAAACCGCCGTCAGCACCCACGTCCAAACGGTGAACGCCACGATTTCCGAAGAAGCCAGCGCGGTCCACGAAGTCGCCGCCAGCATGGAAGAATTCGCCAAAACCGTGCAGCATATCGCGCAACGGGTCGAAGACACCGCCCGCAACACCGAAAACATCCGCACCATGGTCAACGGCGCGCACGGTGGCATGGAAAAACTCAAAGGCTGCACCAACAAAATAACCGAAATGCTCAAAGTCATCCAAGGAATCTCCGACCAAACCAACCTGCTGGCGCTCAACGCCGCCATCGAAGCCGCCAGGGCAGGGGACGCGGGGAGGGGGTTTGCCGTGGTGGCCGATGAAGTCCGCAAACTCGCCCGCCACAGCACCACCAGCGCATCCGAAATCGAGCAATCCATCAAGCAACTGGGGCAAGAAGTCACCAGCCTCGGCGCCTCACTCGATGAAATCCGCGCCGCCATCTTGCTCATCGATAACCAAGCCTCCGAAATCAGCAGCGCCACCAACCAACAAAGCGCCAGCATGGGCCAAATCAACATCGCGGTAGAACGGATGAACCACAACATGGTGGAAATCGGCCGCGCCATGGAGCAAACCCGCACCAGCACCACCTCCATGGGCGGCGCCTGCACCCACCTCACCACCCAAATCAGCCAATAACCATAGCCACAACTTACGCTAGACCACCGCCCCAAGGTTTGCTAAAAGAAGGGTCATGGCCACTCTCAAAACCCTCCGCACCCGCATCAAAAGCGTCAAAAACACCCGCCAAATTACCAAAACCATGAAGATGGTCGCCGCCGCCAAAGTCCGCCGCGCGCGCACCGCGGTGGAAAACGCCCGCCCCTACGCCGCCAAACTCGCCGCCATGCTCGCCAATATTGCTGCAGGCGCCACCGTGGGCGGCCCGCTGCTGCTCAGCGGCCACGGCCACGTCAAAACCGTCCGCCTCATTGTCTGCGGCTCGGATAGGGGCCTGTGCGGCGGCCTGAACAGCAGCCTGCTCAAAGCCGCCGCCAAATGGGTGCAAGCCCAGCAAGCCGAAGGCAAAACTGTGCAGTTGGTCGCAGTAGGCCGCAAAATCCAAGTCGGCCTCAAGTCCAGCTTCCCCCAATTGTTGGTGGCTAGCTATGCCGATATGGGCCGCACCGTGGAATTCTCCCACGCCCAAACCATCGCCACCGAAGCCCTCCACGCTTTCACCCAAGCCGAATGCCAGCAAGTCCACCTGCTCGCCAGCCACATGGTCAGCATGCTCAGCCAAACGCCAACGTTCACCCAACTGATGCCCTTCGCCGTCCCCACCACCGGCACCACAAGCGGTGCTCCAGAATATGAACCCGCCGAAGAAGTGGTGCTGGAACACCTCCTCCCCCTCAACCTCAACATGCAAGTGTTTGCGGCTCTGCTGGAAACCAGCGCGTCGGAACAAGCGGCCCGCATGACAGCCATGGACAGTGCCACCCGCAACGCCGGCGAAATGATTCGCAAGCTCAGCATCCAGTACAACCGCTCCCGCCAAGCGGCAATTACCAAGGAACTCATCGAAATCATCTCCGGCGCCGAAGCACTCTAGTCCACACTAGTTCAACAACCGCCCCAACTCCACATCCCCAACCATCGGCGCCAAGTCAATACTCCCCGCCTGGCTAAAATTGGTAAACTCGCCAAACACCCACTGCCCATTCACGCGGTAAAAATCCACCCGCACAAACGGCACATCTGCCGCCAGCTTCACCGCCAGTTGCTTCACCTCGCGCACCGCCGCAGGTGTCAGTTCCAACATCACGTTGTTCGGATACCCCTCATGCACCACACTGCCAATCCGCACAAAATCCGCATCATAAAACGCCTTGCGCATATCCTCACGGTAGCGCCCGCTAACCACAATAAACCCGCGCACCACACCCTGCTGCACCAACACTTTCACATCTGGCGGCGGGCTGCCCCACACGCGGTCATGCAGGCATTCTTCCAGCACCAGCCGTCGCGGCAAATTGCGGTAAGGCCACTCACCACCCGTCACCCCATAATAATCGGTGGCCAGCCACTCCGCCGCACGCTTGGCCAACGCGGCCTTGTCCACTTTGCGGTGGTTTTCCATCACCTGAACAAACCCACTGCCATGGTTAGCCTTCAGCACCACGCGGTGCGGAATCTTCCGCCAATCAATCTCCTCAAACCGCTGATAAACCCCATAAGTTTTCGGCAAACGTAACGTGGGGCAAACCCGCTGCACATACGCCGCCCCTGCCAACTTATCGGCAAAAACGCGCCGCAACGGATGGCGGTCAGCCAAGCACAAATAAAGCAACTTATCGCTAAAGCACGGGCTACTACGTCGTGGCCAACGCCCGCGCTCCCACCGAAAGCGCACATAAAACCACGCCGCATCCGGCAGCCACCCACTGCCCTTCAACCACCTCACCCAAGGCCGCAAAACACGCTGCATACCCCCATATTCTAGGCCCCCCAACCCCCAAATACCACCCCCCTATATGAGCTATAATCCGTTTTAGCACCTGTCCCCGGAAGCGCTTTGGGCCGAAATTGCCCCTATGCAATTTCGGGGTG
>RFNJ01000111.1 GCA_009927255.1 Pseudomonadota bacterium
AAAGCCCCACCCCCGGCCCCAAAATCGCCACTTCAATGAGCATGTGCAGGCCCTAACTGATTCATTTTTTTCTTAAAATACTCATCTTTTAATACCTGTAATGCAATAACTTTTCCCAAAGTCTCGGCCCGAGCATCTCTCACAACCTGAACTGTTGAAAGATACTTCTGTATAGCAGCACGGGATTTTTGATTGCTGGTCTCTTGTCCTCCTAAAAGTTCTAAAAAAGTCAGTTGAGGATAAGCTCTACAAATAGCTGCTATTTCATTAGCATAGGTAACTGCATTATCAGACATTTTTAACTTAAAGGCACGCGTGTTTGAACGTATTTCCTCTGCAGTTAAACCAGCGCGAATAACAGAGTACAGACTAAACATAACCGCTGTGGAATTTGCTTTCATCTGAAAATCAAATTCTTCAGCTTTTGGCACCTCCCCTTGGCGAATTTGACCATCTGAGGCAATCATAGCATTCAAAAGTTGGGTAAAATCTCTACAAGAATAATTAATCGCATACTTATCAATCTGCCGATAAAACCAATATCCTCCCACCCCAACCCCAACAATACCAACCACCCCAATAATAGCCAACACCCAAAGAAAAACCCGCCAAAATTTACTCATCACACCGCCCCCTTCCGCCGCATCGCCTCAGGCATCCGGATAAACGCATCATAAGCATCCAGCCGCAAACTATTAATACACGCGGCCTTAAATTCACGCTTAAAAGTCTCCATCAGCGGCAAGTCGCGGCTCGCCACATCTTTAACCCCCAACCAATGCGCCGCCATCCGCTCAAGCCACGCCACCGCCTGCTCACGGCCCGCCGCCTCCTGCCCACCATCCAGCTGCACCACCCGCACCGTGCACAACGTCCCGCGCAAAACCTGCTCCTCCGCCATAAACCCCTGCACCTGCTGCCACTGCCCCCAGCCCCACCACCCCGCTCCTCCGGCGGCAATCAGCAACAAAATGGCCAAAACCAGCTTCATCCCCGCATCATCCCCGCCGCATCAATCTCAATCGTCTTTTTGTTGCGATAAAACAGCGTCACAATCGCCAGCCCAATCGCCAACTCCGCCGCCGCCACAGTCAAAATGAAGAAGCTCAGCACCTGCCCCTCCACCTCACCCCAAAAATAACTCGCCCCCACCAAGTTTAAGTTCACCGAAAGCAATACCAGCTCCAAACACATCAAAATCGCAATAATATTCCGCCGATTCAACACAATCCCCGCCAAGCCCATGCACAGCAGCACCGCACTCACACTCACCACATGCACCAGTTCCAGCATCATGATTTTTTCGCTTTCTTCGCCACACTTTTCGGCGTCCAATGCACCGGCTTCACCCCCGCCCCAACAGCGGGTGAAACCTTCACCATCGCATCCACCTTCGCCCGAAAAATCTGCATCCCCACATCCTGCCGCCGCACGTCGCTGCGGGGCCGATGCGTCAGCACAATCGCCCCAATCATCGCCGTCAACAAAATCAACCCCGCCGTCTGGAACGGCACCACATAATCGGTAAACAGCACCCGTCCAAGCTGCACAATATTCTGCACGTCATCACCATTCACAATCATCACTTCTTTCGGCAACCCACTGGCATAAACCGCCACCAACAACTCCGCAGCCAAAGCCAAAACCAGCAACAAACCTAAAGGCAAATACGGCGCAAACCCCTCGCGCAACGTCCCAAAATCCAAGTCAATCGTCATCAACACAAACAAGAACATCACCGCAATCGCGCCCACATAAACCATAATCATCAGTAGCCCCAAAAACTCTGCCCCCAGCAAAATAAACAGCGCCGCCGCATGCACAAACGTCAGCAGCATGCCCAAAACCCCCACCATCGGATTCCGCCCCAAAACAATCAACCCCGCCCCCCCCAGCATCCCCCCAGCAAACAGCCAAAACAATAAATATTGAATCATCTTAAATTCTTACTGCCTATCAAATATTCTTTTGCTGTCAACAATGTACCATCAAACTCATGCGCCACATCAAAAAAGCGCACATTCATTTCATCGCACTGTCGCTGCAAACTCACACTCTCCTGCACCCCACGCTCAAAAATATTAGTTATGTCTTTTTCAGAGAAATTCCGCAACCAATTATCACCACTTTGGTCGCTACGAATTCTTGCGATTAACTGAGACAAATCAATCGTAGAATACCCTAAAAAACATCCTCTAAATATCTCGGGAAAATCTGCCTCCAACTCTCGCACATGCTTTGGTAATAAAATAACTCCTTCTAATACATAATCTGCAATTTTATGCTCTACCATACCCTCACATATTTGACGCAACACAGGCCACATTTTTTCGGCTTTTTCCTGGTCGTTTCCGTCATGTTCAACTCCAAAGTCAACATGCGGCAAGCCCCTTAAAAGCCCGCGCATCAAATGATCTAGATGAAAATATCCACACTTCCTATCTCTCCATAACATACGGGTCAGGGTTGATTTTCCAGATCTAAAAGCACCGCCAATTAAATAAATCATCGATACCCCCCATCCCGCCGCAACCGCTCCGCCAGCGTCGGCTCCAACTTATCCCCATTCTCCAACAACCGCACCTTGGTATAAACCAGCGTCTTGCGGTCTTCCACCGCCATTTCCATGTTCGGGCCTTCCACAATCGCATCCACGGGGCACGCCTCCTCGCACAAGCCACAGTAAATACACTTAACCATATCAATATCATAACGCGTGGTGCGGCGGCTGCCATCCGCCCGCGGCTCGGCCTCAATCGTAATCGCCTGCGCCGGGCAAACCGCCTCACACAGCTTGCACGCAATGCAGCGTTCTTCGCCATTCGGATACCGCCGCAACGCATGCTCGCCTCGGAATCGCGGCGAAATCGGCGTCGCCTCAAACGGATACATCAGCGTAAACTTCTTCGCAAAAAGCATCCGCAACGTAATCCCAAACCCCTTGATCATATCAAGCAACAAAAATTGACGGAGCGAGCGAATAATCTTCATGATACAATCTCTTTATAAACAAAACGTTTCCACCACTTTGGCAAAGTTGACGTATATGAATGACTCTCTGGTGAAAATATTAAACTATTATTTTTATCCATTGTGCCAACAAGTAGGCCAATCGTTGGCTTGTCGTCAATAGCCCCTAACGAACTCCCACATTTAGCACAAAATGCTCGCTGAGAATTCTTAGATGAGCGAAACAGCTTAGGCTTTCCGCCCTTACCCACCCACTTCAAATTATCCGCCGCAACCTCAACCCACAAAGCAGTCAGTGCACCTGTATGGCGTTGGCACATTTTACAAGAGCAGGTATGTGGCCACACAATTTTGCCGTCAACTTCATAACGGATATCCCCACACAAACAGCCGCCCGTATAAATCTTTTTCATACCCCAAAGTTCCCATAAATCTTCACCACTGTCGCGGTCAAAATCAACCACGCAAGCGAAAGCGGCAAAAACACCTTCCACCCCAGCCGCATCAACTGGTCATACCTATAACGTGGCAACGTCCCCCGGCACCAAATCATAAAAAACAGCACCGCAATAATCTTCAGCGCCAGCCAGAAAACCCCCGGCAACCAGTTCAGCGGCGCAATGTCCAGCGGCGGCAACCACCCACCCAAAAACAAAATCGCGGTAAACGCACTCATCGTAATCATCGCAATATATTCACCCAGAAAAAACAACGCAAATCCCATGCTCGAATACTCGGTGTTATACCCCGCCACCAGCTCCGCCTCAGCTTCGGGCAAGTCAAACGGATGCCGATTACACTCCGCCAAAATACTCACCAAAAACATAATAAAAGCAGGGAAAGCCGGAATCAAAAACCACATCCCCCGCTGCGCCTCCACAATCTGCACCAAGTTCATGCTCCCCGCCAGCACCACCACCGAAAGCACAATCAACCCCAGCGAAACCTCATAGCTCACCATCTGCGCCCCACTCCGCACCGCGCCCAAAAACGGATACTTACTATTGCTCGCCCACCCCGCCAGCAAAATCCCATAAACCCCCAAACTGCTCACCGCCAGCAAATACAACACCCCCAAATTAATATCCGCCACCACCATCTGCGCCCCCGCCTCCAGCCCCAATTCGGGTATCGCCGGCAACGGGCTCGGCCCCAGCGGAATCACCGCCCACGCCAACAACGCGGGCACAAAAATCATCACCGGCGCCAACAAAAACATCAGTTTATTGCTCTTTTCGGGGATAAAATACTCCTTGGTCATCAGCTTAATCGCATCGGCAAAAGGCTGGAGCAACCCAAACCACCCCACATACATCGGCCCATGGCGCAGGTGCATCCAACCCAAAATCTTCCGCTCAAACCACGTCGTCATCGCCATCCCCAACAGCACCGGCACCGCCACCAGCAAAATACAAACAACCGTAAACCCCACCCACCAAAGGTTCCCCAAAGTCAAAACCTCCGCCCAAACCTGCCCCATCAAACTATCCATTCAAATACTCCGGCTTATAATTCTGGTCATAAACCGATTGTAACGCTGGAAACCGTGGGGTTGGAACCTCCTCCCACCGATACCACCCCATCTCAACGTGTTTTTCGGGTTCGGCATTGGTAAAAGCAGCACTATCGCTCTTCACTTCAACTTGCAGCGTTATATAATGCTTCCCCGATTCCGGAAAAAAGTCATTCGTCACCGCAAAAAGCCTTGGCGAATGAACCTCAATTCCCGCCTCTTCCCGCGCTTCCCGAATCGCCGTATCAAACCAATGCTCACCATGTTCCAAATGCCCCCCCATCGCCGACCACTGCCCCCGCCCATGCTCCTTAATGCGTTTAAAAACCAATATCTTGCCCTCATAGCAAATATAAATCCCAACCCCAACGCGAACATCACCTTGTTTCATATCTTCACCCTCACCCCCATCTCCCCCTGCATCCGCTGCATCACCCCACTCTGCCGCAAATACTCCAACCGCAAATAATATTCGGTAACATACTCCCCAAACTTCCCACTCCCCAACTCCTTCTGCTTCGCCACCTTCCCGTTAACCCGTGCATCCGTTAACCCGTTTATCCCCCCGCGCACCTGCGCCAGAGTATCAAACCCCAACTTACACCCAATCTCCTCACTCAGCGCCCGCCAAATCTTCCACTCTTCCTTAGCATTCAACGGCGGCTTCACAGCAGCAAGAACCTCGCGCACCCGCCCCTCCATACTCACATAGGTCGCGGCCTTTTCGCTCCAAGCAGCAGCAGGTAAAACCACATCCGCCAGCTTGGCCAAAGGCGAAAGATGCGTCCCCACAAACACCATCTTCCCTTGTTTGGAATTATTTTGGCCTTTAACTTCAGCAGCCGAAACCGTATCCTCCCCACACACCACCAAAACCTCCACCTTCCCACTCTGCCAATCCTTCAAAATCTTTGCCGTCTCTCCCACATTTTGGCCCAACTCCTGCCCCACAAACACCCGCTGCGAAGTCACTCGTCCTAAAGTATCAGCAATAACCGATACCCGACCCAATTTCTCACACAAAGCCAAAACCGCAGAAGCATCCGCCCGCCGCAACACCTCCATCCCCACCAAAACCATCGGCTGCTTCGCCGCATCCCACGCCTGCCAGAAAGCCTGACGCGCAGCGTCACCCTGCGAAGCTCCCGGCGCGC
>RFNJ01000063.1 GCA_009927255.1 Pseudomonadota bacterium
GGTTTGGTTGAGCAGGTTGATGAGGCCGTTGCCGCCGAGCAAGCAAAAGCCGGGATGGTCGAGCATCGCTTGGGCGAGCTGTTTGCTGGCGGCTTGGTAGGCAGGATATTCGTAAGCGCCTAAACTACCGAGCCAGACCACGGTGCCGGATTTTTCAATGAAGCCGAGCCATTGCTGGAGGGTTTCGGGGCCGATGTCCATCACCACTTCGTTATTTTGGATGCTGTAGATATCGCGCGTGCCGTAGGGGGTTTCGGGGCTGGATTTTTGGGCGATGACGGCGTCTTTGGGTAAGTGCACGCGGCAGCCGACGACGCCGGCTTCGGCCAATAAATCGCGGCTGGTTTCAAGATACGTATGGTCGATCACGCTTTGGCCGAGTGCCATGTCCCGCCCCGCCAAGAATGTGTGGGCCACCGGGCCGCCGACGATAAGGGTATCAATTTTGGTGAGCAGCGGGCCGAGGCGTTCTAGCTTGGTGCCGACATTGCGTCCGCTGAGGATCAGGGTGAGGGGGCGGGCGGTGTTTTCGGTGAGGCGGCGCAGCCAGAGCAGTTCGCGCTCCATCAGCAGGCCAATGACGCTGGTGGGCATGATGGCGGCTAACCCGCTGGTGCTGGCGTGGGCGCGGTGGGCGGTGGCGAAGGCGTCGTTCACAAACACATCGGCCAGTTGGGCGAGTTGGTGCGTGAACTCGCGTTGGTTGAGTTGTTCGCCGATGTGGAAGCGGGTGTTTTCGAGCAGCGTAACCTGGCGGGGTTGGAGCTGGTTGATGGCGGATTCGGCTGCGCGGCCGATGCATTCGGGGGTGAAGTTGACGGGGTGGTTGAGGAGCTTGGTGAGTTTTTCGGCCACTGGGGCAAGTGACTGTTGGGGCGAGACGCGGCCTTGGGGGCGGCCGCGGTGGCTGAGGATGGCGACGCGGGCACCGTGTTCGATGAGCAGCTTTATGGTGGGGAGGGTGCTGGTGAGGCGGTAGTCGGGGAGGGGGCTTTCGAGGTCGGCGGCGGTGAGGTTGTAATCGACGCGGAGCAGCACGCGTTGGCCGTGCAGGGGTTTGCCCTGGGCGATGAGTTGCCGCAGCGTGGGGTAGGGCAGTGGTGTGGCGGTGGTGGGTGAAGGTGATTGCATGGATTGTGCACAAATAACGTGTATTGTTGTTGCAAGTGTTTGTGGCACATTTTAGGCTGTTGGCATAGAGGGGAGGTTTGGGTTGGCTGTGAGTGGACCGATGATACCGATGCATATTCCCGATGAGCGCACCGCCCAGCGACTGGCGGATGTGGTGTTGCGGCTGGAAAGCAGAGGTGTGGGCGCGGTGCAAAAAAATACGGCCGATGTTGCCGAATTGCAGCGTGAGCTGGCGTTGTTGCGCGGTGAGAACGCCATGCTGCGGCGGCGGATGGAGCAGGCGGCGGAGCGGGTGGAGAGCCTGATTGCTAAACTGGAGGCGGTGGGCAGCGATGATTCGGCAGAGCAAGTGAGCGCGGTGGAACAGCTGAGAACGGGAGTGGCGGCATGAGTGTGGTGCATGTGGATGTGGTGATGGGAGGGCGGAGTTATCGGTTTGCCGCACCCGCTGGCCAAGAAACGCGGCTGAAGGCCCTTGCGGCGCGGGTGGATGCGTTGCTGACTGACCTTCGCCAGAGCGACCCCAACACCGACCGTGACCGTTTGCTGGTGCTGGCGTGCTTGCAGCTGACCAGCGATGTGGCGGATGCGCATGGCAAGCTGGATGATCAGGCGAGTGCAGTGACGCAGTTCCACCGCGGCCTTGCCGAGCGGTTGGAGAAATTGCTGCCCGCGGAGGCGTGATGATGGCGCGGAAAATGGCGCCTGTGGAGACGAATCAAGCCGCTAAGGCGGTTTTTGCGCTTGACCCCGGTGGCAAGGGTGCGAAGGCGGAGAAGGTGCGGTTGCGGGCGGAGTTGCGGCACCGGATGGAGGTGATTCCGGCGGACTTGCGCAGCACCACGCGGTGGAAAGCGGTGAACCATTTGCGCACCTTGGTGGCAGAGTTGGCGCCGACGGTGGTGGCGCTTTATAGCGCGCGCGGGGCGGAGATTGATGTGAGCATGCTGGCCGCAGATTTGTGGGCCGATGGCCAGACGGTGGCGCTGCCGCGGGTGGTGCAGCGTGGGCACCCGCTAGTGTTCAACGTGTGGCCGCCGCATGGTGCGCTGGAGCCAGATGTGATGGGGATGCTGGCGGCAACGGGGCCGGAGATTGTTCCGGCAGTGTTGGTGGTGCCGATGGTGGGGTATGCGCGCAGTGGGTATCGATTGGGTTATGGCGGCGGGTTTTATGACCGCACGTTGGCGAGCTTTGGCCAGCCGGTGGTGACGGTGGGGGTGTGTTATACGGAGTTGGAAATTAAGGATTTTCCGGCGGAGCGGCATGACCGGAAGTTGGATTATATTGTGACGGGGAAAGAGGTGATTGTATGCCAGTGAAAAAAGCCAAACAGTTGGCGGGTGAGGTACTGTTGCAGGTTGAAGGTTTGCAGGTTGAGGTGGCGGGCAAGGCTTTGGTGCGGGGGGTGGATGTTCAGGTGGCCAAGGGTGAGGTGGTGGCGTTGGTGGGGGAAAGTGGCAGCGGCAAGACTTTAACGGCGTTGGCGGTGATGGGGTTGTTGGCGCCGGAGCTGGCGGTGCGGGCAAAGAGCATGATTTTTGATGGGCAGGAGTTGCAGAGCTTGCCCGCTGAAGCACGGCGGTTGCTGCGGGGCAAGCGGATGGCGATGGTATTTCAGGAGCCGGCAACCGCGCTGAATCCGGTTTTGCGTTGTGGGTACCAGGTGGAGGAAGCGCTGATGATTCATACCCGCTTGGGCCGTAAAGCGCGGCGGGAGCGCGTGCTGGAGCTGTTTGCCCAAGTGCAGTTGCCGGAGCCGGAGCGGATTTTTGTGAGTTATCCGCATGAGATTTCGGGTGGGCAGCGGCAGCGGGTGATGATTGCGATGGCGTTGGCGAATAATCCCGACTTGTTGGTGGCCGATGAACCAACCACTGCGCTGGATGTGACGGTGCAGGCTGAGATTTTGGCGTTGATGCAGGATTTGCAGAAGCGGTTGGGGATGGCGATGTTGTGGATTACCCATGATTTTGGCGTGGTGCGCAAGTTGGCCGATCGGGTGGTGGTTTTGCGTGATGGTAAGGTGGTGGAGCAGGGGGTGGTGGCAGATGTTTTGGCGAGCCCCAAGGCTGCTTATACCAAGGATTTATTGGCGGCGACGTTGGTGATGAAGCGGGGCCAAAAGGTGCGTGGCAAGGGAAAAGGTAAGGTGGCTAAGAGCCCGCCGTTGCTGGCGGTAGCGGGGGTGCAGCAGGTTTATCGGCAAGGGGGTTGGTGGTGGGGAGGCAAGCCTTTGGTGGCGCTGGATGAGGTTGGGTTTGAGTTATCCGCCGGGGGTGTGCTGGGAGTGGTGGGCGAAAGTGGTAGCGGCAAGAGCACGCTGGCCAAGGTGCTGACGCGGTTGGTGGCGCCGCAGGCGGGGCGGGTGGTGTTTATGGGGCGGGATTTTTTGGCGCTGCGTGGCGAGGAACTGCGGTTGGCGCGGCGGGAGATGCAGATGGTGTTTCAGGACCCGGTGACTTCGCTGAGCCCCAAACTGCCGATTGGTGAGAGCATTGCCGAAGGGGTGCGGGCGCATGGCACGATGGCGGAGCGAGAGATTGCCGGCTATGTGGCAAAGTTATTGAAAGAGGTGGGGTTGCCGGTGGATTGTGCGGGCCGCTTGCCGCACCAGTTTAGTGGCGGGCAGCGGCAGCGGATTGCGATTGCGCGGGCACTGGCTTTGCAGCCCAAACTGCTGATTGCCGATGAGCCGGTGAGTGCGCTGGATGTGCAGGTGCAGGCCCAAGTTTTGGAGCTTTTGGCGAAAATCCGGCGTGAGCGGGGGATGGCGATGGTGTTTATTAGCCATGATTTGCGGGTGGTGAGCCATGTGGCGGATGAGGTGTTGGTGATGCACCAAGGCAAAATTGTGGAGCGGGGGCCGGTGGCGGCGGTTTTTGGGGCCCCTGCCCATGATTATACGCGGCGGTTGGTGGGGGCGGTGGTGTAAATGTGACAGGTGTTTGGGTGGTTTAGTGGGGGATTGGTGGTTGTTGTTAGTTTGGGGTTGTGGGGTGGGATATAAGAGAGGGGATAGGCTGCGAATGTGGCTATTATGGAGGAAAATGTGATGAACGGTTTAGGATTTTTGAGTAAGGGCGTGTGTGGGCAGCGTGCGGTGTTTTTGCTGGGAGTGTTGAGTTTGTCTGTGGCGCCGCTTTTTTGGGCGCCGGTGGTGGTGGCGCAGGAGTCGGTTGGGAATACTATTACTGGCAGTTATACCAGTGATTTGCTGGGGTTACGGAAAGAAATTGAGTCTCTAAGGCAGCGGATTGCGGCTGTGACGCAGACGTTGATGGTGATTAAAAGCTGCCATGAACAGGGTAAGTTTTATGCAACGCCTGCAGGTAGCACAGTACCGCAATGTGTTGAAGTGTTTACTGTTTCATAATTGAATGGTGAAAAGGGTTGCGGTGGTTTTGGGGGACCCTCGGTTGAGGGATGGAGTGAAGGTGGGTGGTGAGTTTAATCCTGAGGATTTTCAAGCTATTGAGCTGTTGAAGCAGGCTTTGGCGGAGGTGCCGGGGCACCAGTTTGAATATCTGGATCATCATGCAACTTTGTGGGCGGATTTGGTATTTTTTAAGCAGCGATGTGATGCTGCGGGGGAGGTGGGTTTGGTGATGAATTTGTGCGATGAAGGGTATGGGAATAATCCGTTTTGTGAACTGCATGTGCCGGCGATGCTGGAGATGTTGGGGTTGCCCTATACCGGTGCGGGGCCGCAGGCGATGGTGATTTGTTATGACAAAAACATGGTGCGGCTGCTGGCGCAGGCGGCGGGGGTGCCGGTGCCGCAGGAAGTGGTGTTGCGGGCGGAGGATAAGGTGGGGGTGTTTGCCGAGGAGAGATTCCCGTTGCTGGTGAAGCCCAACCATGGTGATGGGAGCCAGGGGATTACGGTGCAATCGGTGGTGCGTAACCAGCGGGAGTTGGAGGATTATGTGGCGAAGCTGCGGCGGGACTTCCCGGAACGGATGGTGCTGGTGCAGGAGTTTTTGAGTGGGGCGGAATATAGTGTGTGTTTGGTGGGGAGTGAGGCGGCTGGCTTTTTGGATTTGCCGATTTTGCAGGTGGATTATGGTAAGCTTGACCCTGCATTGCCGCAGATTTTGGGGTATGAATCGAAGTGGGAGATGGACAGTGCTTATGTGCGGGATATTATTTATAAGCCCGTCACCGATTTGCCGCTGGCCACCCGTGATGAGATGCTGGTGGCGGCGAAGCTGATGTTTGCGCGCACCAATTGCCGTGGTTATGCGCGATTTGACTTTCGGTGTGACAGTGCCGGGCGGGTGAAATTGCTGGAGGTGAACCCTAACCCTGGGTGGTGCTGGGATGGGAAAATGAATGTGATGGCGGGGTTTGTGGGGATGAGGTATTCGCAGTTGCTGGAGGCGATTTTACGGGGTTGAGGGTGTTAGGTGTTAGGAAGACGGATTCACGGATGCAGGGATTAAGGGATTAACGGTTGGGCGGGCAGGGGAGGTGCTTGGTGGTGGGGGCGAAGCGAGGCCTTTGGTGGGTCCCCGAATGGCCAGTGGTTTAGTGCTTGGGCTTGGTTCGTGTTGTAGCCATTCGAGGACGGGCGGGACTTTTTAGATGGGAGCTTCGTGGAGAGGGGGCGACACGGGTGGTGCTTCATACTTTACTATCGTGCATCTTTCACTGCTTCGCCTGTGGCTCAGGACTTTCTCGTGGATACCGGCCTGCGCCGGCATGACCGCTGCGCGGTCGCAGGGG
>RFNJ01000009.1 GCA_009927255.1 Pseudomonadota bacterium
TATCCGGCACCACCCGTGTCGCCCCCCCTCCACAACGCTCCCAACGTAGAACACCACCTGTTTCTTAACATCCTATAACCCTATATCATCCTATCACCCTTCTCCTTGCCAAAACCGCCCTAAAATGCCACAATCCAGCCATGGCGCTAACCACCTCCCTCAACACCTTCCTCGCCCGCATCGGCGCCCGCCAAGCCCCCACCCAACCCAACCCCGATTACTTCCCCTACCTCGAACTCAAAGGCCCCGCCCCCGGCCCCCACATCTTCATCACGGCGGGAATCCACGGCGACGAAGCCGCCGGCATCATCACCGTCCACGAACTGCTCAAACTGCTCGAAACCACCCCGCTGCTCAGCGGCAAACTCAGCATCATCCCCTGCTGCAACCCCCAAGCTTTGGCCGCCCGCACCCGCCACCACCCCACCAGCAAGCAAGACCTCAACCGCCTCTTCCCCGGCAGCAAAAAAGCCACCCACGCCCTGCTCCTCGCCCACGCCATCTATCGCAAAGTCGAAAAAGCCCGCCCCGATTTGCTCATCGATATCCACAACGATTGGTACAACTCCGTCCCCTACGCCATCATCAACGAAGAATCCGACTACAAATCCCCCCTCACCTACAAAAAATCGCTACACATGGCCCAGCTGCTTAATTTGCCAGTCGTCAGCGAAGACCTCACCCAGCCCCACCACGCCGGACTCGAAAAATCCCTCTCCGGCTACGCCAGCCTACAAGGCGGCATTCCGGCCCTCACACTAGAAGCTGGCGGCTCCCCGATTGTCTCGGAATACGATGTCGAAATCGCCGTCCAAATCCTCACCAACCTGCTGCAAAAACTCGGCATGGTCGGCCCCCAACCCGCCTTCAGCAGCACCGTGCCCAAGGCCTATCTGGGCCAAGTGCTGGAATACGCCTCCTGCCCCCCACCCAAAGTCGCGGGCATCATCCGCTATCGCGCATTGGCGGGGCAACTGGTCGAAGCTGGCCAAACCCTCGCCGAAATCTTCAGCCCGTCGGGCGAACTCCTCCAAACCATCACCACCCAGCAAAAAGCCCTGGTCTTGGGCCACGCCGATGAACCCTACGTCACCCCCAAAACCGACATCTACGCCCTCGCCCTCCCCCCATCATCAAAGTGACC
Organism: Pseudomonadota bacterium; assembly: GCA_009927255.1. Classification (GTDB taxonomy): domain Bacteria; phylum Pseudomonadota; class Alphaproteobacteria; order UBA2136; family UBA6156; genus RFNJ01. Next base: position 1,145 of record RFNJ01000009.1, read on the forward strand.
GGACGCCAGTCCGGTCACCCCAGCGAAGGCTGGGGTCCATCTTTTCTAGCACCTAAAATCCACCAAATCGAACAACTCAA
>RFNJ01000081.1 GCA_009927255.1 Pseudomonadota bacterium
CTTAAACCGCCCGCTATCCAATGCCGCCTTGGCCCGCCGCTGGCTTTCAAAGGCAAAGGCGTCTTGCATTTCCCGCGTAATCTCAAACTTTTTGGCCACATTTTCAGCGGTAATCCCCATGTGGTAGTCGTTAAAGCAATCCCACAACCCATCCGCAATCATGGTGTCCACCAACTTACCATCACCCATCTTCACCCCATCGCGCAAGCGCACCGCATGGGGGCTTTGGCTCATGCTTTCTTGCCCACCCGCCACATAAATCCCGCCGTGCAGCCGCACCATATCCGCCGCCAGCATCACCGCTTGCAGGCCACTGCCGCACACGCGGTTCAGTGTCATTGCCGGCACACTGTGCGGAATCCCCGCCGCCATCGCCGCCTGCCGCGCCGGATTTTGCCCCACCGCCGCCGTCAGCACCTGCCCCATATAAACCTCACGCACCTCCTGCCCACCCACCTTGGCCCGCTTCAACGCCTCAGCAATCACCACCGCCCCCAGCTGCGCGGCACTCATGTCTTTCAAGCTACCATTAAAGTTCCCAATCGCCGTCCGCACCGCCCCCACCAACACCACATCACTTGCCTGAACCATCACCAAACCCTTCCTTGTTATATTCTTTCATTTATACTTAACTAACTTAGGTATTAAGCACCCCTCTCGGGCCGTCATTCCAGAAGCTTAGGTTTTGTGAGATGAGCATCGCGAATCCACAAAACCTAAGCTATCTGGAATCCAGCTTTAACTGATTTAAAACTTAACTATTTCTCTGTCCTCCCACCATTTCTATCCCCCCGCCGGTCATCCGCCCGCCGGTTGTAAACAATCTGGCGGAAATAGCGGTTATAAACCAACAGTGCCAAGCAAATACTCACCGCCACCAGCGTCGCCATCATAATCAAAATAAACGCCCTGTCACCATTCACCACCATCGCGTAAGCAAAATAAACCGCCGTCTGCGCCGTCCAAATACTCCAGGTTAACAGCGGCACATTCAAGCTGCGGCTGTTATCCCGCCACAGCGCCAAAATCTGCGGAATATACCCCGCCACTCCCACCACCCCCGCCGCGGCATAGGCCACGGTCAAAATCTCCACCCAGTTCAAGTCAAAACCCAACATGCTCGTCTTCTTTCGTTAATTGGCACACTATCACACCCCCAACCACTTCACCAACGGGGCATAAAAATCAGTAGCCGCCCGCCGCCCACACACCAGCCCCACATGGCCGCTGTTCACCATCACGCTCGCCGGATTGTTCGCCTGCGCCAGCAACGCCAAAGCACTCAGCGGCGGCACCAGCACATCGCGCTGGCTCACCGCCACCCACAGCGGCACCTGTAACGCCCGCGGGGTAATGGTCACACCGCCCACCTGCCACCGGCCTGCCATCGGCGTATTCTCGCCATACCACTGCGTCATCATCTGCTGCGCCACGGGGCCATCCAGCGCCATCCCATCGGCCAGCCAATCTTCCAAGGCAGTTAAAAACACCAACCGCCCACGGCCATGTTTATCCAAGCTCTCGCGCCCATAAGCCATCATCCGTCGCACCGGGCTCCAAGGGTCAAGCAGCCAAAAGTAATGCGCTAAAACCTCTGGCGGTACCACCGCTTGCCCCTGCAACCATGGCGCCAAAATTGGCATTGCCTGCGCCATCTGGCCCGCATTTGCGGTAGCCGAAAAATCCCACGGCACCGCCACCAACGCCAAACGCTTCACCACCGTAGGCCCCAGCCGCACCGCCGCCGCCAGCGCCAACAACCCACCCATGCAATAACCCAGCAACGCCAGCGGCCCCAGCTTATCCGCCGCCCCCCGCAACAGCTCCTCCAAATGCCCGATAACCACTTCCTCCAACCCCAAAACCGCCCCCACCACCGGCTCGCCCCAATCCACCAACAACACCCGCCGCCCCGTCGCACGCAAGTGCCCCACCAAACTATGCCCCGGCAGCAAATCCAAAACATACCCCCGATTAATCATGCTCGGCACCAGCACAATCGGCGCACCATCCCCCCCCGCATCGCGCAAGCACACCCGCCCCACCTGCGCCAGCACGGGGTATTCCCGCCGTAATGGCCGAGGCCCCAACTCCCCCTCAATCGCCCCATAGCGCGCCACTCCCGCGGCAAAAGCCAGCGCATCAATATCACTCGGCACATTCTCCAGTTGCCGCAAGCCTTCGCGCAACTGTTGCTCCACCAAAGGCTTATTGGCCGCCAACAGCGCGGCCAAACCCATCGCCGCCAATGGCTGCCCACGGCCTGTGCCAAAACCTTGCCCGCGTTGCCAACTCATGCCATGATACTAACAATAAAAGCCCCACGCCGTAAGGCGTAATAACAAGCAAAACCCGTAAGGCCCATGGCATGACCACGCCCGACACCCTCATCATCAAAAAATACGCCAACCGTCGGCTGTATAACACCGAAACCAGCACCTACATCACGCTGGCCGATTTAGCCGAAATCATCCGCCAAGGCCGCAATGTGGAAGTGGTGGACGCCAAAACCGCCGAAGACCTCACCCGCAGCACGCTGGCTCAAATTATTTTGGAAGAAGAAGGCAAAGGCGCCGCCATGCTGCCCGTCAGCTTCCTCAAAAATGTCATCGGGTTCTACGATAACTCGATGCAAACCATTCTGCCGCACTACCTCGAAATGGTGATGGACGTCTTCCAAAAAAACCAAGCGCACATTAAAACCGAGACTAACAAGGCCCTGGGCGGATTCTCACCCTTTAACCAACTGGAAGCCATGCAGCAAATCCAGCGCAAGCAGGTGGAGCAAATGCAGCAAGTTATGGGATTATTCAACCCCTTCCTCAAACCAACCAATACCCCACCAAACACTCCCCCAACGCCCGACCCCCGCGACACCGAAATCGCCAAATTGAAAGCAGAGTTAGCCAAGCTTAAAGCTGGACAAAAGCCAGCTTAATACTCTACGACAACAGGGTCCAAACTCCGCCACAAATACCACGTCGCAATGCTACGGTAAGGCTGCCAAACGGCTGCTTTTTTATCAACCGCCACAGCCACTTTCTTCCACCGCGCCATCCCTTCAAGCTTGGCAGTACCGCGCACGGAGCCATAAACCTGCTCATATCCCTTCAACAACCCCAAATCTCCCAGCGGCAGCACATCGGGGCGCAGCAGGTGGAAAATCAGAAACATCTCCGCCGTCCACCGCCCAATCCCCGGCAGCTTCACCAGCTCGGCAATAATCGCCTCATCCGCCATCCCCTGCCACAAACCTGGGTGAACCGTGCCATCCACAAACCCCGCACAAACCCCGCGCAGATACTTCACCTTCTGCCCACTCAACCCACACCCGCGCAAATCACCATCACCAAATTTCAGCACACGCGCAGCATCAACGTCTCCATCCACCAAACGGATAAATTTCCCCCAAACCGCATCCGCCGCCTTCACACTAATTTGCTGCCCCACAATACTACGCAGCAAAGTGGTCAACGCCTCGCCCCGCCCCACCAAATGCCCATCATGCCGCCGCATTATCTCCGCCAAAGCAGCATCGCGCGCGGCCAGCTCCGCGCAACCTTCATCCCACCACGCAGGCTTACCTAACATCACCCGCGCACCAGTTTCAGCAGCTTCAGCACCGCCTCAAGGTCAGCCGGCGTATCCACCCCAATCGGCTCATGCTTGGTCATCAACACATGGTAGTGCAAGCCAATCTCCAACCCACGCAACTGCTCCAGTTTTTCAGTATTTTCTAAATATCCCGGCATTTCCGCCACATACTTTTTCAGCGCGGCATAACGGTAGGCATAAAAGCCAATATGCCGCGCCATTTGCTTGGCACCATGCGGAATGGGGCTGCGAGAAAAATACAGCGCACGGCCATCGCGGGTGGTCACCGCCTTCACTTTGGTAGGGTTGTTAATATCCGCTTCATCGGTAATCGGGTGGGCAAACGTCACCACATCTACCGCTGGTTGTTTGGCAAACACCGCCACCGATTCCACCAAAAGTTCCGGCGGCAGCAACGGCTCATCGCCCTGCGCATTAATCACAATTTCTGGCTGCGGCATACCCTTGGCCATCAGCCGCTGCACCCCTTGCCAAATGCGGTCACTGCCATTCGCCAAATCCGCATCAGTCAGCACCGCTTTGCCACCCGCC
>RFNJ01000091.1 GCA_009927255.1 Pseudomonadota bacterium
CCCCGCCGCTGGCGGGTTTTTTATTGGAATAGAAATGAGGGGAAGATTTGAAAGCATGGAATGGCGGCGGGCTTTGGTGGAGATTGGGCAGTTTGGCGGGGCTGAGATTGCGGAGCTTTTTGCGGTGGTGCGGGGGATTGAGGGGGAGTTGGAGGAAGGGAAGGTGCGGCAGGTGCTGGCGGGGAAGGTGTTGGCGAATTTGTTTTATGAGCCTTCCACCCGCACCAGCAGCAGCTTTTATGCGGCGATGGTGCGGCAGGGGGGGAGTGTGATTCCGATTAATGATGTGACGTATTCTTCGGTGAGCAAGGGCGAGACGTTGGCGGATACGGTGCGGACTTTGGCGTGTTATGCCGATGTGATTGCGCTGCGTCATCCTGCCGATGATGCCACCTTGCAGGCCAGCCGCGTGTGCCCCGTGCCGGTGATTAATGCGGGCAATGGCAAGGGTGAGCACCCGACCCAGGCGCTGCTTGACCTTTACACCATGGTGCGGGAGTTGAAGCTGGAGGAGGCGGCGGAGTTGCGTGGGCGGGTGGTGGCGTTTGTGGGGGATTTGCTTTATGGCCGCACGGTGCATAGTTTGGTGAAGTTGCTGCGGCTTTATAGCGTGAAGGTGGTGTTGGTGGCGCCAGCGGCGTTGCAGCTGCCTTATACTTTACGCCAGCCGGACGATGTGGAGATGAGCTTGGCCGACGCGCTGGCGGTGGCGGATGTGCTGTATGTGACGCGGGTGCAGCAGGAGCGATTGCCCGTTGAGTTACAGGGGGAGTTGCGGGGGGTGGGGTTTGCGTATCGGGTGGGAGTGGCGGAAATGGCGCGGGCTAAGCCGAGCATGGTGCTGATGCATCCGCTGCCGCGGGTGGGGGAGATTGAAGTGGCGGTGGATGGGGATGCCCGCGCCGCTTACTTTCGGCAGATGCGGTATGGGATGGTGGTGCGGATGGGGGTTTTACGGGGGATGGTGGGTTAAATCTCGATTTGGTTGGCGATTTCGATGACTTGGTGGCGGGGGATGTGGAAGTAGTTGACGGCACTGTGGGAGAATTTGTCCATCAGGATGAAGATCGGTTCTTGCCAGCGGTTGAGGGCCTTGTTGTGGCTTGGGACGTAGGTGTGGGCGCTGAGGAAGTAGGAGAGTTTTTCAGGGTGGTTGATTTTGAGGCCGAGCGGGGCCAACTGTTCGATGAGGCGGGGGATGTGGGCTTGCTCCATGAAGCCGAAGGTGGCTTGGACGGTGGTGACGTTGTGGGGGTGGTGGTGGATGCTGATTCTCTCGGATTCTGGATAGCGCGGCAGTTTGGCGCGGTTGATTTTGAGGATGATGGTTTGCGCGTGCCAGACTTCGTTGTGTTGCAAGTTGTACATCAGCGCCGGTGGCACGTGGTTGAGGTTGGAGGTGAGGAAGATGGCGGTGTGGCGGATTTTGGGGAGTTTGGCGTCGAGCATCACCAAGAATTTATCGAGTGGGGGGGTGTGGGTGAGGGTGATTTTGTGGGCTTGGGCGCGGCCGCGTATCCAGGTGTGCATGATGAACAAAATGGCGAGGCCCAGCGCCAGCGGGAAGTAGCCGCCTTGGGCGATTTTTTGTAGGTTGGCGGCGAGGAAGGCGAGGTCGATCAGGCCAAAGAACAGCAAGAACAACCCCACGCTGAACCATGACCAATGGTTGCGGTTTTTCAGCACCAGCGCCAGCAGCAGGGTGGTGGTGAGCATGGTGCCGGTGACGGCAATTCCGTAGGCGCTGGCGAGGTGTTCCGAACTATGAAATTCCAGCACCAAAATGATGGTGCCGAGGCAGAGCAGCCAGTTCATCAGCGGAATATAGATTTGGCCGACGTGCTGGGCGCTGGTGTGGCGGATATCCATGCGCGGCAGGTAGCCAAGTTGCACCGCTTGCTGGGTGAGGCTGTAGGCGCCGCTGATCACCGCTTGCGAGGCGATGACGCTGGCGGCGGTGGCGAGCACCACCATGGGCAGTTGGAAGGGTTGGGGCACCAGCAGATAGAAGGGGTTGGCGATGGCGGTGGCATCGCGCAGCAACAGCGAGCCTTGGCCGAAGTAGTTGAGCATCAGGCAGGGGAAGACCATGAACAGCCAGCCGTATTGGATGGGTTTGCGGCCGTAGTGGCCCATGTCGGCATAGAGGGCTTCGGCGCCCGTAATGGCCAGCACCACGGCGCCGAGTGTGATGAAGCTGACTTCCGGGTGGTGGAGCAAAAACGCTAGCGCGTGGTGGGGGCTTAGGGCTTGGAGAATGGTGGGATTGTGGAAGATTTCCAGCAAGCCCAGCACGCCCAAGGTGCTGAACCACACCAGCATGATGGGGCCAAACAGCACGCCGACGGTGTGGGTGCCTTGCTGTTGCAGGCTGAACAAGCCGATGAGCAGGGTGAGGGTGATGGGGATGACGAAGGCGGCGAAGTTGGGGCTGGCGACTTTGAGGCCTTCCACCGCCGAAAGCACCGAGATGGCGGGAGTGATGAGGGCATCGCCATAGAACAAGGCGGCGCCGGCGAGGCCGAGAAAAAGGATGACATTGCGCTGATAGGGCTTGGCGAAGTTATCCAGCGCCAAGGTGGTGAGGGCGAAGGTGCCGCCTTCGCCGTGGTTATCGGCCCGCAGCACAACGCCAACGTATTTGACCGTGACCACCAACAACAAGCTTGTGCTGATGAGGCTGAGGATGCCGAAGATATTTTCCGGCGTGAGGGGAATGCCAGCGGCGGTGAAGCAGGCGCGTAGGGTGTAGAGGGGGCTGGTGCCGATATCGCCAAACACCACGCCGAGTGCGCCGATTATTAAGGGGATGAGGGCGGGGTTGGGTTTGCGCATCGGGGTTGAGTTTAGGGGATTTTGGGGGGATTGCGGAGGTGGTTGTGCCTTTATATGCGCGTGAGTGTGGCAGCTAGGTTTATTTGCTATGCCAGTTTGTTGTGATTTTGGCCACGGTGGGGTGTGGGGGTTGGAGGTTGGGGTGGGTGAGGGGATAGGCGGTGGGGCGCGGGATGGGCTATGCTGGCAGCACTAAAAACAATGAGGCGCCACAAGGTGCCCGCAAAAAAACAAGAATAATAATGACAGGGTAAAGACAATGGCTGCGAAGAAGAAACTGCAAGATGTGTTTTTGGCGCATGTAAGCAAAGGGCATGGGCCGGTGACGGTGTTTTTGACCAACGGGGTTAAGCTTTCGGGCAGCATTACCTGGGTGGATGAGGAGTGCCTGACCCTGGCCCGCGATGGCGTGACCCAGCTGATTTTTAAGCACGCGGTGGCCACCGTGATGCCACAGGATGCGGTGAGCATTTATGACCTGATGGGTCAGCCGGAATAAGGGCGCGCCACGCGATGCCTGCGCGGATTGAGATGAAGGCGCCCCTACCCCGTGGTGCGGTGGTGGGGGTGGCTTTTCCGCGTGGGTATGAGCCAGATGATAGTAGTTATGGAGGGGCGCAGGGGGCCTTTGAGATGCTGCCCAAAGGCAGCCGCAGCCATGAGCAAAAGCTGGCCGAGGCGGTGAATTTGTTTGAGGCGCTGGATGTGGACGTTGCTTATGCCGAGCATGTGAACTTGGCCAAAATTTCCCCCGCTACGTTGCTGGGTGGCGGCGTGGTGGAGCGTTTGGCCGAGGCGGTGAAGGCCGAGAAGCTGGAAGTGGTGATGGTGGATGCCATCCTTTCACCCCGCCAGCAGCGCGAGCTGGAGGTGGCGCTGGGGGCCAAGGTGATTGACCGCACGGGTGTGATTTTGGATATTTTTGCCAGGCGCGCGCGCACCAAGGCGGGGAAATTGCAGGTGGAGGCGGCGATGCTGGCGTATCAGCAGAGCCGCTTGGTGCGTTTGTGGAGCCACTTGGAGCGCCAGCGCGGGGGGATGGGCAAGACCGGTGGGCCGGGGGAGCGGCAGCTGGAATTGGACAAGCGGATTTTGCGCGCGCGGATGGCCAAAGTGCGTGGTGAGCTGTTGAATGTGGAGCGTGAGCGCGGGTTACAGCGGATGGCGCGGCAGCGTGCGCAGGTGCCTACTGTGGCGTTGGTGGGTTATACCAACGCGGGCAAGAGCACGCTGTTTAATCGTTTGGTGGATGCGGGGACGTTGGTGGCGGATGCGTTGTTTGCGACACTTGACCCGCTGATGCGCAAGTTGGAGCTTCCCGGTGGCTTGGAGATTGTGATGGTGGACACCGTGGGGTTTATTGCCGACCTTCCACATGAACTGGTGGAGGCATTTAAGGCTACGCTGGAAGAAGTGGTGATGGCGGATGTGCTGCTGCATGTGCATGATGCGAGTAACCCCGAAATGCTGGCGCAGGCGGCGGATGTGCGCGGGGTGTTGGCGCAGTTGGGCGCGGGGGATAAGCGGGTGATTGAGGTTTATAACAAGGTGGATAAGGCGGGGGATTGGTTGGTGCCCAAAGGTGGCATGGGGGTTTCGGCTTTGACCGGCGAGGGTACGCAGGAGTTGCTGGTGGCGATTGCGAAGGTTTTGCAGGAGGATTGGCAGCAGTTGAAGGTGCAAGTGCCCGCCAGTGATGGGCGGCGGTTGGCTTGGCTTTATGCCCATGGCACGGTGCTGAGCAAGCAACTGGATGGTGAAATGTGGACGTTGCAGGTGAAGCTGCGCGAGGGGGATGTTCAGCTGTGGGAGCGGCTGAAATGAAAGGTTTATTAGGCAAGAATGTTTACGAGGGTGCCGCGGGTGGAGTCGGTATAGCCGCCGCCGGTGTTGGTGGCGGTGCGGGTGCTGCCGTTCACGTTTTGCTGCTGGTTGGGTTGCTGTTGCAGCGGGCTAATGGGGCTTACGGGTTGGAACGGTTGGGTATTTTGGGGCGCGTTGCTGCGCTGAATGGTGGTGGCGGTGCTTGGGCGGTAGGCGGTGATGCGGATGTCCATGGCAAGAGAGTAAGCCGATTTGGTGCATACAGCAAGGTGGTGTGCTGTGGTTGATATGTTATTCGCTTATGCAGAGTGGGTGGTGCTGGCGGCGGGGGTGGCGCTGGTGCTGGCGGGAGTGGTGTGGTGGCTGGTGGAGCAATTATTAAGCGTAAAACTTGAGCAGGCGGTGGTGGCGCGCACCCAGCGGATGGAGGCGGTAAGCCAGCGGTTTCGGCTGATGGCCGACAATGCCTATGACTTGATTGCGGTGTGCGATGGTGAGGGGCGGATGGAGTATGTGAATGCGGCTTTTACCCGCGTGTGCGGCTTTGGCAAGGAAGAGTTGCGGGGGCGGGAGTTGCCGTTGTGGGTTCACCCCAAATTTAAGGAAGAAATGGTGCAGCTGTTGGCGCAGGTGGTGCGTGGTGGGGCGCCGGTGGAGACGGTGATGAAATTCCCGCTGGCGAGTGATGCGGAAAGTGCCAGCCGTGCGCAAGGTTGGGTGGATGTTGAATTGGTGGCGCAGGGCTTGCCGGACACCGATTGGGTGGTGCGCCATGTGGTGCTGCATGCGCGGGATGTTTCGGCCCGGCGGAAAATGCTGGATGAGCTGGCGCGCAATGAGCAGCGGTTTAAGGATTTTGCCAGTTCTTCTGCCGACTGGCTGTGGGAGACCGATGTGGCGGGAAGCTTTAAGTACGTTAGCCCTGGGGTGGTGAATGTGCTGGGCTATGACCCCGATGAATTGCTGGGGGCTGGGCAGTTGGAGATTTTGTTTAGCAGTTCGGAAGACCCAGCGCTTGAACTGATTGCCAGCCGCACCGAGCGGCGCCAAGCCTATAAGGAAATGGAGTTTTGGACCAAAACTAAAAGCGGCGAGCGGGTGTGTTTGCGGATGAGCGGTGTGCCGATTATGAATAATTTTCAGGAGTTTGTGGGGTATCGGGGGGCGGCCAGCAACATTACGGCGAATAAGATTGAGCGGGATAATGTGTTTAGGCTGGCGACCACCGACCACTTGACCGGCTTGCTGAACCGCCCGCGCTTTAAGGAAGAATTGGAGCGGGCGGTGGCGTTGGCGCGGCGGCATAATACCAGCGGGGTGGTGATTTTTATTGACCTTGACCGCTTTAAGGAAGTGAACGACACCCATGGCCACGAGGCGGGTGACCATATTTTGCTGGGGCTGGCGAAAATTTTGCGTGAGAGTGTGCGCGCGACTGACATTGTGGCGCGGCTGGGTGGCGATGAATTTGGGATTATTATGCACAATGTGGATGTGGCGGCGGCGAGCGCCAAAGCGCAGCAGATGATTGAGCGGATTGGCGCTTTTGCGGTGGATTATCGGGGCACGCGGCTAAGCACCACGATGAGCATGGGGATGGTGCAGTATCCGCAAGAGGACAAGAGTGCCGACCACCTTGTGATGACCGCGGACTTGGCGATGTATCGCGCCAAAGACATGGGGCGCAACCGCTTGTTTGTGGACGCTGACGATGCCACCAGTGGCGCGGCGGGGAGTGTGCGGGCGCAGCTGAAGTGGGTGGAGCGGTTGCGCTACTGCCTAGACCACAATGAATTTGAGATGCATTACCAAGCGATTGTGCCGATGCGTAAGAAAAAACGGCCGTTGTTTGAGAGCTTGCTTAGGATTTATGACGAGAATGGTAAGGTGGCGAGCCCCGCGCTGTATATTGATGCGGCGGAGCACTTTGGGTTGATTCAACGGCTGGATTTGGCGGTTGTGCGGCGGGTGTTTGAGACCCAAAAGCAGCTGATGGAGGAAGGCGTGGAGGTGGATGTTTCAATTAACTTAAGCTGCCGCACGCTGGGTGACCCTGCTGTTGTGCCCAAGCTAAAAGCGCTGATGGAAGAGACGCAGATTGACCCGACACGGATTATTTTTGAGGTGACGGAAACGATGGCGCTGCATGACCCGGCGGAGATGCGGGATATTGGGGAAATTCGGCAATTTATTGATAGTTTGCGGCAGATGGGCTTTCGGTTTGCGTTGGATGACTTTGGTACGGGGTTTACCAGCTTTAGATACCTTAAAGTGCTGGATGTGGACTTGGTGAAGATTGATGGCGAATATATTAAAAACCTGACCACCGATGAGGATGACCGCTTGTTTGTGGAGAGCATGGTGCATTTGTGCCGTGGGCTGGGCATTGAGACGATTGCCGAGTTTGTCGAGAACACCCAAATTTTGGAGAGCTTATTGGAGCTGGGGGTGGAAGGCGGGCAGGGGTGGCTGTTTGCCAAACCGATGCCGGATATTCGGGCGCTGGTGAAGGAGTATAAGGGTAAGGTGATGGCGGACTACTTAGACAAACTGCCGCTGTTGCAGCATGGCAAGATGGAGGAGAAGGGGGTAGAGAAGGTGGTGGAGAAGGCACCTGAGAAAGTAATTGAAAAAGCAGAAAAGAAGGCCACTGAGAAGAAGGCGAAGACGAGGGAGTAGCTGCCAAGGCATTGGCCAAAGTTTTGGCTAAAGTTTTTTAGGTGGCCAGTAGTTTTATGCTGTTTTTTGGCGTATGGTGGCGCGAGTTGGGGAAGATTAAAGAGGGGGAGAGAGACCATGATTAAGCCGGATACGTGGATACGCCAGATGAGCAAGGAAAAGGCGATGATTGAGCCTTTTACCGAGAGTTTGAAGAAAGAGGGAGTGATTAGCTATGGCCTTTCCAGCTATGGCTACGATGCCCGCTTGGCACCGGAATTTAAGGTTTTTACCAATGTGCACAATGCGTTGGTTGACCCTAAAAACTTTACCAACAGCAGTTTTGTGACGATGGAAGGCGATAGCTGCATTATCCCGCCCAATAGCTTTATTTTGGGGCGGACGGTGGAGTATTTTAAAATCCCGCGCGATGTGCTGGTAGTGTGCCTTGGCAAAAGCACCTACGCCCGCTGCGGCATTGTGGTAAATGTAACGCCATTGGAGCCTGAGTGGGAAGGGCATGTGACGCTGGAGCTGAGCAATACCACCCCGCTGCCCGCCAAGGTTTATGCCAATGAAGGCGTGTGCCAATTCCTGTTTTTGGGTGGCGATGGCGTGTGCGAAACCAGCTATGCCGACCGCAAGGGCAAGTATATGGGCCAGCAGGGGATTACCCTTGCGCGGATTGATAAGGCCAAAGCCGCTTAAGGGCCAAGGGGGGCGCTGGCATGCAGCCACGGGTGATTTTGGCGAGCCGTAGCCCCGCAAGGGCTACATTGCTACGCCAACTGGGGCTAGAGTTTACCATTGCCCCCGCCCATGTGGATGAAACGGTGATGAAGAACGAAAACCCGCTGGCCTATGTACGGCGGGTGGCGCGGGCTAAAGCGAGTAAGGTGGCGGCTCAGAACCCTGGGTGTGTGGTGGTGGCGGCGGATACACCGAGCGTTTTGGGGCGGAGAATTTTACAAACCCCTGAAACTGCCGAAGAAGTACGAGTTATGCTGCGGCAGCAATCGGGGCGAAGAGTGACTGTGCCAACAGTTGTTGCGGTTGTTGATGAACATGGCAAGCTAAGAGATAAAACCATTGTGAGTTGGGTGAAATTAAAGCGCTTAAGCGAACGTGAAATTGAACACCATATTCAAACTGGTTTATGGCAGGGAACGGCGGGTGCTTTAAAACTGGAAGATACTGAGCATTGGATTATGCAAATGCATGGGAGCCGCAGTGGTATTATGGGGCTACCCATGTATGAAACCGCATTGTTGCTGCGGGCGGCAGGAATTAAACTACCATGAGCTACCACATCCTCTACGAAGCCTGCCCATGGCATGTGCGCTGCGCCTTGTTTGATGAAAATGGCCGCTTACTCACCCTGCGTTTTGACGATGTGAACCGCAAGCTGGTGGAAGGTGCGGTGGTGTGGGGGCGGGTGCGGGCGGTGGAGCCGAGTTTGGGCGGTGCTTTTGTGGATATTGGTGATGTTCAGGATGGCTTTTTGAACCTGAACACATTGCCGCAGGGTAGTAAGTTGACCAGTGGCCAAGCGGTGGTGGTGCGGATTGCGCGTGCGGGTTTTGGTGGCAAAGGGGCAAGGCTGGATGGCCGCACTGCGGTGCTGCCGCCTGCTGCGGATAGCTCGTGCCCGCAGATACTGAAACCCGCTGCCAGTGCGTTGGTGCGGGCGCTGCACGATGCGAATAATCACCCGGTGACGGTGTGGATTTTGAATGCCCATGTGCGCGAAGCGGTGTGCAAGGTGGTGCCGGAGCGGGCAGTGCGGCAGCTCGACCAATCCTTGGTGCAGGCCGATGATGCACCGGATTGGCTGGAGCGGCTGGACAGTGCGCTGGATGCGATGGCCGCCACGCCTGCGGTTTTCCCCTTTGCGGCGGGAACGTTGATTGTGGAAATGACCAGCGCGGTGGCCACCATTGATGTGAATGCTGGCCCCATGCCCGGCGCGAGCAAGCAAGATGCCACACTGGCGGCCAATTTGGCGGCGGCAGAGGAGGTTTCGCGCCTGTGCCGCCTGCTCGACCTCGGCGGTAGCGTGATTGTGGATTTTATTACCCCCAAAAGCAAAGCCCAGCGCGAAATGGTGGCCGACCACCTGCAAGCCAGCCTACAAACCACCGATGATAAATTTTTGGAAATTCGGCCAATGAGCCGCCACGGCTTGCTGGAGCTAACCCGCCAGCGCGAAGGGCCAAGCCTGAACTTGCTGCTGAAAACACCGAGCTTTGTGGCGGGGCGGATTGGGCTTGAGTTGTGGCGCATCCCCGCCGGCAAGCAGCCTGCGTTGCGGCGCCAGCAGGTGCTGGTAAACCCACAGGTGGCAGACATTTTAAAGCCGCAATTGGCGCAGAATGTGTGCCTTGGGCACTTAGGCCGCCAAGTGGATGTTCAGGCCGATGGTGCGCTGGACATTGGGCGCTGGAAGGTGCAAGGCTAGGCACTGTTAACAAAACCAAAGCCTTATGCTATAAAAAGCCATGAAGCTCCTTCAACAAGAGGCTAACTGGCTTAAAACCGAGCTGCAAACCCCCGCGCCCTATGCACTAACCTGCGCCGGCGCCATCATGGCCTATAGTGTGTGGCCACAGCAGCCGGTGGTGGCGCCGCTTACGTTGCTGGCGTTTTTGCTGGGTTTGCAGGCGTTGGTGGATGCCCGCCGCACCATGCTTCCCCACACGCTCAATGCCGCCATCGCCACGCTGGGCTTCATCATCGCCCTCACCATGCTCGGCCTGCCGCTCTGGCAAGTGGCGCTGGCACCATTCGCAGCCTTCGGTGGCCTGTGGGCCATGGCATGGCTGGCTGAAAAACTTACCCAAAAACCCGCCCTCGGCGGTGGCGATTTATGGCTGGTCAGCGCCCTTGCGCCGTGGCTGGGCCTTAGCGGCCTCCTGCCATTTTTGGCCTTTACCGCACTCATTGGCTTGGCTGTTGTTGCCAGCCGCATGCTGCAAAAAACACCCCCCAAAAAACGTAAAACCACCTTCGCCTTCGGCCCCACCTTGGCCGCTGCGGGCTGGCTGGCGCTGCTCTACGGAGACCTCTATTGGCACCTCATCCTGCCCCGCTAAACGCTGCGCCGCTTAAGGCGATCTTTGAAGGGCTGGAACCCCTCATTGCCGCGCTGGAACCGCACCCCGTCTATGCCATCGGTGGTATTGTGCGGGCGTTTTTGCGGCACGACCCTCTCACGGGGCTGGATACCGACCTCACCACCCCCGCCACCCCCGCCCAAGTGCAAGCCGCCTGTATTGCCTGCAAAATCCCCGTTACCACGCCGGGCATCCGCTGGGGCACGGTGAATCTTCATCTGCCTGAAAAAATGCTCGAAATCACCACATTTCGGCAAGAAGCCTATTTGGCTGGCTCGCGCTACCCAACCGTCAACTTTACCGAAAGTTTGGAGACCGACGCCCAACGCCGCGACTTCACCATCAACGCCATCTATCTCTCACCCGATGGCACGCTGACCGACCCCTTTGGTGGTGCCGAAGACCTGCGCCACGGTATTGTTAAATTCATTGGCAACCCTGCCCAGCGCCTGCGGGAAGACCCGTTGCGCCTGCTGCGCTTCTTCCGCTTTTGCGGGCACTATGGCTTGGGCGGCCTCACGCCGGAACTGGCCGAAGTGCTGGTACAAAGCGCCCCCGCGCTGCACAACCTCAGCCGCACGCGGGTGCAAACCGAATGGCAAAAGTTGCAAAAAACCCCCCAAGCGGCGACGGTTATTGCAGAGCTTCAACGCTTAAATATCACACCCTATATTCAATCCCGTATGTAGTGTTAAAATAAAGAAATCTTTAGCCTAAATCTCCTTCACCTTCACCCTCACCTTCACCTTCTGCGCCTGCGCAACCATCTGAATCACCTTCCCCAGGGGTGCTACCATCGCAGCCGCAACCGTCGCCACCAGCGCCACCTTCGCCACCAGTGCCGCCTTCGCCATCACCATACGGTGGCTCATAACCAATCCAGCCATAGGTCGTCTTGGTCGGGCAATCATGCCGCAAGTTGATTACGTTGCCATGGCTTATCACATGCACAGTCTGCAAATCCATGTCCAATGTCTGGTGCACCACCGTACTGGCGGCGCTCATAGGTGGTAGCACTGGCGCGGCGCAGGTGGTCTTGTAAAGCGTGCCGCCATTTTGCTGGCTGGTTTCGGTAATACATGCGCCGTTATCGGGGAGGGCAGGGTTGGGTACGCAGGGAACAAACACTTGTTTATAGATAATCCGGTGGCAATCGACGGCGCTGACTTTCCAATCATTAATGATCGTTGATTTGGCGGTGGTGGTTAAGTCTGTTGCTAGTTCATCACGCATGGTGCGTGTGTAGGTGACGCCATTGCCGCTCCAGTTACCGCCGGCTATGTTAGCTGGGCATTGTTCTGTTTTGGTTTCGGTGCGGTCTCGGGTGCAAGTTGAAGCGTCTTTTACTTCGGTTTTGCCGGTATCGAAAAGTTGAGCACCACAGTTGCGAATTTCGTAGTATCTATCAACGCTATAGTTGCCATTCCAGCCAGTTGGGCAGGTGGGATTTTCTGCTACTGGTTGGGTGGGCCATGCGCATGTCCAGGTGCGGCCATCGCAACTATCGTTTTTTGGCAGTGCGGAAAGAGGAATTTCAATCATGCATGGCTGCGGGCAACCTTGCCCTGCGTTTTTGGACAAGTTTTCTACGCATTCAATGGGGAGGTTTTTGAGCTGGATTTCTTGCTCGTCGCGGGTATAGCCGTGAGGGTCTATGGCGATGCGCTCGACTGTTCCGACTTCCGCGGCGATTACGTAATGGCTTGGCACTAAGCCGCTTACTGCTAGGACAAGCATTTTCCGACGGGGGCCAAAAATATGTAGAATCATGATGTGTGCTTTTATTGTGGGTATCTGAGTTTATATACTAGCTTAAATATTGTTCTCGTAACCGCATTGAAAAGCTTTTGGGTGGGCGATAAGTCTCAATTTCGCAACATATTCTTTACTTTATGGCTATGGTATTTTTTATGGTGAAATTTTGCCAAAAAATTGAGGCTTTTCCGAGGTTCGGTGATTGCCAATTTTTTGATGACAGCATAAGCTGCGGCTATGAAAAATCTCATCGCGCTCCTTGCCCTTCTGCTCACCATCACCGTTAGCCAACCCGCCACTGCGCATTCGGTGCATGGCGATGATACTACCTCCGCCACCACCGCCCGCTTTGCCAGCTTGTTTCAGCAAGCTGCCAGCAATCAGCCCCCTATCGGCGGGCCGTTTACCCTCACCGATATCAACGGCCAAACCGTCACCGAAAAATCCCTCATCGGCAAACACCACCTCATCTTCTTCGGCTTCAGCGAATGCAAAACCGAATGCCCGGTGGCGATGCAGCAGATTACCCGCGCTTATAATCAACTCATTCCCGAAGAACAAAAGCAACTGCAAGTGGTGTTTATCAGCGTCGACCCCAAAAACGACACCTTGCCCGTGCTGAAAAAATTCATCACCGCCTTCAACCCCGCCTTCACCGCCTGGCGCGGCGAAAAGCCCGAAGTCGACGCCATCACCCGCAACTATCTGGCCTACTACGCCATCAAAACCGATGGCAAACAGCAGTATCAAGTTAACCACTCCAGCTATATTTATCTGATGGGCCCACAAGGCACCTACCTCACGCATTTTCGCGGCAGCGACGCCGACGCAACTCTGCTAGAAACTCTCAAATCCATCCTTAAAAATACCACAAAGTAAAAGGCCAACCCGATGCCCACCCGCAAAAAATTCCCCACCGCTCCCCTCAGCCCCGCTCTGCACTATCACGCCCACCCGCGCCCGGGCAAAATTGAAGTGGTCTCCACCAAACCGCTCACCACCCAGTCCGATTTATCCCTTGGCTACACCCCCGGCGTGGCGGAAGTCTGCCTCGAAATCGCCAAAACCCCCGCACTCGCCAACACCTACACCAGCAAAGCCAATTTGGTCGCCGTCATCACCAACGGCACCGCCGTGCTGGGCTTGGGCAACATCGGCCCATTGGCTTCCAAGCCGGTGATGGAAGGCAAAGCCGTGCTGTTCAAAAAGTTTGCGAATATTGATGTGTTCGACCTCGAAGTCGCCGAAACCAACCCCGATAAATTCATCGACATCGTTGCCAGTCTCGCCCCCACCTTCGGCGGGATTAACTTGGAAGATATCAAGGCGCCCGAGTGCTTTTACATTGAAGAACAACTGCGCAAAAAGCTGGATATTCCCGTGCTGCACGACGACCAACACGGCACCGCCATCATCGTCACCGCCGCCTTCATGAACGCCATCAAACTCACTGGCAAAAAGAAGGACGCGGTGAAGATTGTGTGTTCAGGCGCCGGCGCCGCAGGCTTGGCGTGCATGAATTTGCTGGTCGATTTCGGCGTCAAACGCCAAAACATCACGCTGGTGGATGTCGAAGGCGTCATCTACCAAGGCCGCAAAAACCTCACCCCCCAGCACCAGCCCTTCGCCCATAAAACCACCAACCGTACGCTCGCCGATGCATTGAGTGGCGCCGACTTCTTCTTCGGTCTCTCGGCGGGGGGCATCCTCAAGCCCGAAATGCTTAAAACTATGGCCAAACAACCGGTGATTTTCGCGATGGCCAACCCCACACCGGAAATCATGCCCGACATTGCCAAAAAAGCCCGCCCCGACGCCATCATCGGCACCGGCCGCTCCGACTTCCCCAACCAAATCAACAACGTGCTGGGCTTCCCCTACCTGTTCCGTGGTGCGCTGGATTGTGGCGCCACCACCTTTAACACCGAGATGAAACTCGCCGCCGCCAAAGCCCTGGCCGAACTGGCGCAAAAGGAGGCCGAGCCTTCCTTGGCCAGCGCCTACAAAGGCAGCAAGCTCAAGTTCGGGCCGGAATATCTCATCCCCAAACCGTTCGATACCCGCCTGCTCTCCACCATCGCCCCCGCGGTGGCCAAAGCGGCCATGGCCAGCGGCGTGGCCAAGCGCCCGATTGCCGACCTCACCGCCTACGCCGCCAGCCTGCATGCCACGGTCGACCAATCCTTCAGCATCATGCGCCAAATCTACACGCTGGCCCGCCAAAATCCCAAAAAGATTGTCTACCCGGAAGGCGAAGACCCGCGCATTCTGCAAACCGCCCAAACCTTGGTCTCCGAAAACATCGCCCACCCCATTTTGTTGGGCCGCCGCGACATTGTTTTACACAACATCACCGACCTCGGCCTCTCCATGCAAGAAGGCCGCGACTATACCCTGATTGACCCGCAAACCAACCCGCACATTACAACCTATGCCAGCCTCTATTACCAACTGCGCAAGCGCGATGGCGTCACCAAAAACGAAGCGCTGATTCACCTGCGCAGCCGCTGGCTGATCTGGGCCTGCCTGATGGTCAAAACCGGCGCCGCCGATGCAGTAGTCTGCGGCATTTCTGGCCGTTTTATGCGCTATCTGCCACTCGCTGCGCATATCCTGAACGATAGCAAAGGCACCCAACACATCTACGCCCTGCAACTGATGATGAGCAAAGAGTGCCTGCTGTTCTTGGCCGATACCCACGTGCAAACCAACCCCACCGCCGAGCAAGTCGCCGAAATGACGCATCTGGCCTGCAACGAAATCGCCACCTTCGGCATCACCCCCCGTGTCGGCCTGCTCTCCTACAGCAACTTCGGCTCATCCAACACCCCGCAAGCGCAAAAAATGCAGCAGGCCCGCCAAATCATCAGCCAACGCTGGCCCAATATTGAAGTGGAAGGCGAAATGCAGGCCGACACCGCCTTGAACATGGAAGTGATGCAGCGCATCTACCCCGAATCCGCCCTCACCGAGCCCGCTAACCTTCTCATCTTCCCGGATGTGGATAGCGCCAACATCTCCTTCAACATCATGCGCATGACCATCCCCGGCGCCGAATACATCGGCCCCATCCTGCTCGGCATGGAAAAACCCATCCACATTTTGTCGGTGGATGCCCCCGTCCACCGCGTCGTCAATCTCTCCGCGCTGGCCGCCGTGCACGCCCACAGCCGCAGCAACCAACCGCGCCGCACCATTCGGCAACGGCAGCGCTAAGGGCAGGGCAGGGGGATGAACAAAATCCGCTCCAAACTCCGGCACTTTGAAGAGCGGGTGCATCGCGGTCTTACCCAAAGTACCTACCTTGCGGTGCTCAAGGCGCTGCAAAAAGCCCCCGCCAAGCTTGGCCCGCTGCTCGCCGATTTATACCCTGCCGACATTGCCGACTTGCTCGAACGCCTCCCCCGCCACCTGCGCGAAGAAGTGCTGGCCAGCGTGCCATTGGAACATTTGGGCGACGTGATTGCCGAGCTGGAAGAAGGCGTGAAAGAGCACATTCTGCAAATTCTCCGCCCCGAAGAAGTGCGGGTGGCGATTTCTGAAATGGAATCGGACGACGCCGCCGACGCCGCCCAAACCGTGGAAGATATCACCGATGAATCGGGGCCCGATGCCGCCGACCTCATCGCCGATAAACAAGATAAAAACCTCCTCGATTACGATAGCGAATCGGCGGGCGGCCTGATGCAAACCGAAGTGGTAACAGCAACACCCAGTCAAACCGTGATGGAGATTATTGAATATATCCGCAACACCGAAGACGCGATGCCCAACAACCCCGGCACTGTGTTTGTGCTGAACGACCAACGCAAACTGGTGGGCACCGTCTCGCTCCAGCGGCTCATCAAAGCCCCGCCCACCGCCGCGCTGCAAGAAATCATGCGCCAAGAACCACTCACCGTCACCGCCCACCAACCGCGTGCCGATGTGGTGAAAATTTTCGAAAAATACAACATCCACAACTTGGCGGTGGTGAACGACAAGCAAGAACTGTTGGGCCGCATTACCATTGATGACGTGCTGGATGTGGTGCAAGCCGAAGCCGCCCGCCAGCAAGCCCGCGCCGCCGGGGTGGATGAAAGCGAAGACCTCTTCTCCCCCGCCAGCCACACCATGCAGCACCGCCTGCCGTGGCTGATTATCAACCTCGGCACCGCCATTATGGCCTCAGCCGTCATTGCCCTGTTCGAAAACTCCATCGCCCAAATCACCACTTTGGCGGTGCTGATGCCCATCGTCGCCAGCATGGGCGGCAACGCCACCACCCAAACCCAAACCGTCATCATCCGCGGCCTCGCTTTGGGCCAAATCACTCGCCAAAACGCCTTCGATTTACTTAAAAAAGAATTTCTCGCTGGCGGTTACGTCGGCACCATTTTGGCGCTGTTCATGGCGGTGGGCGTCTGGCTGATTTACCAAAACCATATGCTGGCGGTAGTCATCGCACTCGCCACCCTGGCTAACCACCTCATCGCCGCCATCGGCGGCTGGGTCACTCCGCTGATACTGAAAAAATTCAAC
The DNA here is from genome assembly GCA_009927255.1 of Pseudomonadota bacterium. Lineage (GTDB taxonomy): Bacteria > Pseudomonadota > Alphaproteobacteria > UBA2136 > UBA6156 > RFNJ01. The sequence goes on from RFNJ01000091.1 coordinate 16,707, forward strand.
TACGACCCCGCCATCAGCACCGGAGTCATAACCACCACCTTCACGGATGTAGGAGGCTTCTTCACCTTCCTCGCGCTGGCCACTTGGCTCCTCCTCTAAAAAAATCGGCAATGCCAAGACGGCGCAGCCGTCATCCCACCCCCATGCACTCCCAACCCATACCCACACCAAAGGTCCCCATGGGGGTAGGGATCCATGGGGATTTGCCCGACCCATAACCATCACAACTATAACCAGTCGGACATTTTATGATACGCCTCGGTGTCACCCCGGGGCATGGCTGGGCCGATTTTTTTCCTATAAAAAATCGGAGTGCCCAGCCTGAGCCCGGGGTTACAAAACAACTCGCTCACACATACTGCCCCGAAACCCTGCCCACCCCTTCATCACAAAGTATCCAAAACCCCACCCAAAACCCCCAAAAAAGCTACCCAAAACCCACCCTTTTTGCTATGTTTAAGCCTATCAAACAACCCAACGCAACAAAGCAGCAGTAACTCCCCATGGCCAACCCCCTCTTCCCCAGCAACGTCACCCCCATCACCATTGAAGAGGAAATGCAGAAGTCCTACCTCGATTACGCCATGTCCGTCATCGTCAGCCGCGCGCTGCCCGATGTGCGGGACGGTCTCAAACCCGTCCACCGCCGCATTCTCTATGCCCAAAGCATGATGGGCAACGACTGGAACAAAAAATACCTCAAAAGCGCCCGCGTCGTCGGTGATGTGATGGGTAAATACCACCCCCACGGCGACAGCGCCATCTACGACGCCATGGTGCGCATGGCCCAACCTTTCTCCATGCGCCTCATGCTCGAAGACGGCCAAGGTAACTTCGGCAGCATGGATGGCGACAGCCCCGCCGCCATGCGGTACACCGAAGTCCGCCTCTCCCGCGCCGGCAGCTCCATGCTCACGGATATCGACGAAGATACGGTGAATTTCCGCCCCAACTACGATGGTAGCGAGCAAGAACCCGCCGTCCTCCCCACCCGCATCCCCAATATTTTGGTGAATGGTTCGGGCGGCATCGCGGTGGGGATGGCCACCAACATTCCCCCGCACAACTTGGGCGAAGTGGTCGATGCCTGCCTGCATCTCATTGACAACCCCCAAGCCGAACCGCAAACCCTCAACCAAATTATTCTGGGGCCCGATTTCCCCACCGGCGGCACCATCATCGGCCGCGCCGGCATCCTCAGCGGCAACACCATGGGCCGCGGCAGCATCACGCTCCGCGCCAAGGTGGAAGTGAAAGACCCCGACACCCGCCCCGTGCTGATCATCAAAGAAATCCCCTACCAAGTGAACAAGTCTTCGCTGGTGCAAGCCATCGCCGATTTGGTAAAGGAAAAAGTGGTGGAAGACATCTCCGAAGTGCGTGATGAATCCGATCGGTTCGGCGTGCGTGTAGTGGTGGAACTCAAGCGCGGCGCCAATGCCGATGTGGTGCTGAACCAACTTTATAAACACACCAGCCTGCAAAGCGGCTTCAGCTATAACATGGTGGTGCTCGATGGCGGCCTGCCCAAACTCTGCGGCATCGCCCAAATCCTCTGCGCCTTCATCGCCCACCGCGAAGAAGTCGTCACCCGCCGCACCAAATTCCGCCTCGGCAAAGCGCGGGATAGAGCGCACATTTTGGCTGGTTTGGCCATCGCGGTGGCGAATATTGATGATGTCATCGCCATCATTCGCAACGCGCCCAATCCCGCCGATGCCAAATCTCAACTGATGTCCCGCGCCTGGTCAGCCAGCGCCATCAAACCGCTGCTGGAACTGCTCGGCGACACCACCGACATCGCCTCCTATAAGCTGTCGGATGCCCAAGCCCAAGCAATCCTCGATTTGCGCCTCCACCGCCTCACCGGCATGGAGCGCGAGAAAATCTTGGCGGAGGCCGCCGAAATCGCCGAAAACATCCGCTTTCTGCTGAATATCCTCAACAACCGCAGCGTGCTGTTCAACGTCATCCGCGAAGAACTGACCGAAGTGAAAGAACTCTTCGCCACCCCCCGGATGACCCAAATTGAAGACGGCGGCGCGGACATGAACATGGAAGACCTGATTCCACCCGAAGACGTGGTCGTCACCCTCAGCTCGGATGGTTATGTGAAGCGCGTGCCGCTTACCACCTTCCGCGCCCAGCGCCGTGGTGGCAAAGGCAAGGCCGCCGCCAACCTGCGCGAAAACGAAGAAATGGCCAACCTGTTCGTGGCCAACACTCACGACCCCGTGCTGTTCTTCACCAACCAAGGCAACGTGTTTAAGCTGAAGGTGTGGGAACTGCCGCAAGCCAACGCCACCAGCCGCGGCAAAGCGTTTATTAATTTGCTGAAGCTGGAACAAGGCGAGCAAGTTGCCGCCGCCGTGCCCATCCCGCGCGATGAAGCCAGCTGGAATGGCCAATTCCTGATGTTCGCCACCCAAAACGGCGCCATCCGCAAAACCCCGCTTAGCGCCTACGCCAACGTGCGCCAAACCGGTATCTACGGCATGGGGCTGAACGATGGCGACAAACTCCTCGCCGTGCACCTGTTGGCGCGCGAAGATGCAACAAGCGTCGAAGGCGGCACCAGCATCCTCATGTCCTCGCAAACTGGCCAAGCCGTGCGCTTTTCTGCGGCGGCGGATGAAGTCCGCCCCATCGCCTCCCGCACCAGCACCGGCGTGCGCGGCATGAACCTACGCCCCAAAGACGCGGTCATGGCCATGCACCTGCTGGGGATTGAAACCCACGTCCTCACCGTCACCGCCAACGGCTACGGCAAGCTCACCGAAGCCACCGAATACCCCGAAAAGGGCAGGGGGACGATGGGCGTCATTTCCATCCAAACCACCACCCGCAACGGCAACGTGGTCTGCGCCGTGCCGGTCAGCATGGAAGACCAACTGATGATTGCCACTCAAGACGGCCAACTCATCCGCATGCGGGTGAAAGACATCTCGGTGATGGGCCGCAACACCCAAGGCGTAAGGCTGTTCAGTACCGACGGCGCCAAGGTCAAGCTGGTCACCCGTCTCCCCGCCACCATGTTCGATAAATCGGATGAAGAAACCGATGCACCTGCCGAAGAACAAACCCAAATGCCGGTTGAAGCTGCTGCCGATGAAACCAAGTCTAAACAAGAATAACCTCATCGCACTTGCTGGTGGCCTGTGGTTGGCGGGCTGCACCCAATTTGCAATTCCCGCCATTACCCCCAGCCCTGCGCTGCTGCGGCCAGACGCTGATGTAACCTTCACCCTCCCCAGCGGCAGCTTCAGCTTCACGGTGGCGGCCACACCGGAAAATATCAGCACCTACGCCCACACCCTCCTCAGCAGCGGCTACTACCGCGGCCAATATATCTACCGCCAAGTTCCAGGCGTGTGCATGGCCACTGGCATCGCGACACTTTCGGGCTGGCGTAACGCCCGCGCTATGCAGCTGCCCATGCAACAAAGCAAAGGCGGCTTCAAACCCATTAAAACCACCACCACCGGTCCCGGCACCGTTGGCCTGCTACGCCACGCCAACGGCACCATCGGGCCGGAATTGGTTATTCACTATGGTATCAATCCACTGGAAAAATGCCCACTCCCCGCCACCCGCATCGGCAAAATCACCCAAGGGAGAGACGCCCTCCGCCAAACCAAAAAAGGCGACAAAATCCTCACCACCCAACTCACCTTCTAGAAGGTAAGGCTAACTCCAATCTCAGACACTTAGCACCACGCGTGGGTCGTCATCCCAGCGAAGGCTGGGATCCAGCTTGAAAAATTAAAAATCATCTCATCATTCCCAAATCACCACCAACTCACCCCCAATCACAATCAAACTTTCACCAAAAATTTCCACCACCTAACCCCAAATAAATACCAACAAAATACCAAACCACCACCATTTCAATCACAAAATCATCAGCACCACCCCAATTCCTAAAAATCAACAAAAAACATAATAATCAATAGCTTATATTAAAACACTTCATCACCCACCCCAATCTCACTTTTCGCCATTTTTAAATAATAACTCCAAAATAATTATTTCAACTCAAAAAGTAAG
>RFNJ01000092.1 GCA_009927255.1 Pseudomonadota bacterium
CCTCGGTGTCACCCCGGGGCATGGCTAGGCCGATTTTGTACTTACAAAATCGGGGTGCCCAGCCTGAGCCCGGGGTTATGTATATTTTATAAAAATATGATTTAAAATAATAATCTGGTAGGCCGTCGCAGGATCGAACTGCGGACAAACTGGTTAAAAGCCAGTTGCTCTACCACTGAGCTAACGGCCCACCGCTGGCTGATATAGGGTTGCTTCGCGTCGTCGTCAACTGTTTTGCGCAGTTGCTAGATATTTCTCAAAATCTCCAGTGTCTTATTGGCTGTTTTCTGCCATTGAAAAGCCTGCGCCTGGGCCAAACCTTGGGCCTTCAGTTGGCGGGCAAGGGCGGGCTGGGTAGCAATTTTCACCAGCATCTCTGCCATTTCTGCCACATTATGCGGGCTAAATGTCAGCGCTGCCGCCCCCACTACTTCAGGAACCGAAGCCGCATTGGTTACAAGGCACGGCGCGCCACAGGCCATCGCTTCCAATGGCGGCAAGCCAAAACCTTCATAAAGCGATGGAAAAACAAATGCTTCCGCACCACTCAGCAAAGCGGGTAGCTGCGCATCTTCAATCCGTCCCAGCAAGCGGGTGCGGGCGGGCAGCTGCGCTAAATTGGTCGATTTTAATACATTCGCCGCCCCCGCCCCACCCGCCAGCAACAGCTCAAGGTTGGCGGGAAGCTGCGGCAAAGCCTGCTGCCATGCTTGTAACAAACGTGGCAAATTTTTACGCGGCGAAAGCGAACTTAACGCCAGCACATACGGCGCCGCAATCCCATAATTCTGCCGCGTCGTGGCAATTTCGGCAGCACTGCGCGGGTAAAAATGCTGGTGATTAACCCCCAACGGAATCGCAGTAATTTTGCCGGGATTCAAGCCAAACCGGTCAATCGCACACTGCCGGGTAAACTCCGAAACGGTAATAACATGCGCCACCCGCGGCAAAAGTTTGGGCAACAACCACGTGTAATAAGCGCGGAAATTCGCCGAAAAATCCTCCGGCGTATCAAACGTCGCAAGGTCGTGCAGCGTCACCATCTGCTTACTCACCAGCAATGGGCCAGTATTTGCCGGGCTAAAAAGCGTTTTTCCCAGCGCACGCAGCGGCAACGCCGCCTGCTCCCAAAAGTGCCCCAGTGGGCCTTTGCACCACGTTCCAGGCCGGATGGTGGTGATGGCATTGGCAGGCGCATGGCGCAAAATTTCCTGCACGTAGCGCTGCACGCCGGTTAGTGGCGCATTCAGGGTTTTGGTGTTGCATAAAATCATGATTTTTTCTTGGTTTTTTTAGCATTTTTGAGCATCATGTGGGTGCTTTCCTGCCAACTTAAAACCTGTTTGGTGGAAATATTTTGGCGCGGATACGCCAAAGCCTGCTTGCCCGCCGCGATAATTGAAGTTGCGTTATTGGGCTGATAGGCGCACACATGCGGCCTGCCAGCCGCCGCAAAAGCAGGCGCCACAATCGGCAAACGGCAGTAAGTATATTGAATCATTTTAAGTGAAGATTGGCTTAAATAATCCGCACTTTCGCTCATTTTATACGGCGCAATCCCAAAGCTCGCATGTTGAATATAAGGCACAAGTTGGGCAAAAGGCTTTTCGCCATGCACCACCACATTAGCGTAATTTTTATGCGTTGCCACACCCTTACCAAACAAATGAAAAGTCACATTCGGTAGGTTTTTAGCCAAAGTTGCAATGGTAAATTCATCATAAAGCATATTGCCAATGCTAATTGCATTCAGCTTGCCGGGGTAAGGGTTGGGGTGCTGGGTATCAAATAATTTTTTATCAATTCCATGCGGAATATGCACGGTTTTAGCCGGTTTAAAATCACCCAACATGCTTTGCGCCGGCACCCTTACCAACCCAAACCACGGCAAGCATTGCTGCAAGGTTTTCTCAAGCATCGGGTGGGTTTGCAGGGTTGAGAGACGGTCCGAAGCTGTATAAATAAAAGTAGCATTCGGGTTAATTTTTTTCAGCCGTGGCGCCAGCAAAATCCCCAAACCACTCTCAATAACTATCAAATCTGTTTGTCTGGCAACCTCAAGCACGATGCGCGGCAAAAACAGCGGGTAAAGCGCAAAAATTGGCACCGAAAAGAAGTTCAACCATTTATTTTTAAGATTAAACGGATGAAAAAGGCTGTACCAAATAAAATTTTGCATGTTTGGGGCGATGGCAAACCAGTTATTCTGGGGAAAATGAGGAAGTTGACCAACCCGTTCATCATCCGCTTTAAAATGGCTTATTTGGCTTAATCCAATCGTTAAAAAATAGGTTTTATACCCCAAAAGCGCCATATTTTCGGCAATAAAATGAATGCTCGCCTTGCGCTTACTGTTGCCCAAGTGGCCGCTGATAATCAGGACAGATTTAGCTTTCATGAGGATTTACGCATGATATCTAGAATTGGTTGCAGCCGCCACCAGCGTAATCCAAGCTGAATAAACTGGGTAAAAATAGCAGCCATAGCAGCGCCATAAAGCCCATAGAAAGGCACCAGCGCCAAGTTGGCGGCAAGCGAAATAGGGAGCGCAAGAAAATTAATGAACGTGAATGACTTATCCTTTTGATAAGCATAGAGTGTATGGGCAACAAGGTCGCCAGCAATCCGCAAACATGAGCCTGCCAGCATAATAAAAAGCACCGGCAACGCATGAAGAACTTCTGGGCGATTCAGCGCCTGCGCAACCCACGGAAAAGCTGCCGCTGCGGTGATGGATAAAATCACCGCCAGCCCCAGGCTTTGGAGTGAAACTTGCTTAAAAATTTTAAGATATTGGGCGTGTTTTTTTTGGTGCGCCGCTTGAATAAGCTGCGGGCGGCGAATTTGCATGCTGCCTGTAATTACCAAATTCATTAATGCATTGGTCACCGACCAAAACAACACATAAACCCCCGTCGCTTCAAGCCCTAAAAACAAGGTAATAATATAACGGTCGAGCAGTGGCCCGGTGGTATTGCCAATTTCGGAAATGTAAAAAGTCCAAGATTTCCCTAGCGTTTGGCGGTACCATGTGTGGTTTGGGATTTGGCGGAATAGCAAGTGCCATGGCCACTTTTTGGTGAGGATGAAGAAAATAATTAATGAAAAAATACTGGCGCATAACCAGCCATACAGAATGGCGTGGAGGCTGTGTAGTGCGGGGAATAGATAGCCCAGCGGCACCAAAATAATAACCCACAGTGCGCCGCGGATAAAAAAGCTGATATTGGCGGCCAGCGGGCGTTGGCGGTTGGTGAGGGTGTTGACGCTATCGGTATTGGCATGCTCAAACAGGGCAATTGCCAAGGTAAGCAGGGCTAATTCCAACTGGCCAAACCACCAGCCTGCCAGCACGGTGAATGGTAATAAAATGGCATAAAACAGCAAAAAAAGTTCCCAACTGTTACGAATAAGTTTCACCACTTGGGTAAGAGGTTGGGTAACAAGTGGGCGGGTGAGGTATTGCATAATCCCCAGTGCCAGTGCCACTGGCAGCAGCACGCTGGTGGCAACAACCAGACCATAAGCGCCTAAATCGGCCATTCCTAAGCGGTGGGCAATGAAGAGTGAGAGCGCAAACTTAACCACCAGCGTTGCGCTGCGCATCGCCATAATCGAGAGCGAAAGCCATGGCAGGCGGGCGGTTAATTGTTGCAGCATTATTTACCCATTAGCAAAGTGTGCAACATTTGGCAAATGGCTATTTGTACTGAAATACATGATTTAGCTTGATTTTTAAGCCTGGGCTGGCTAGGAATATTTTTATGAAAATTGCGATTGTGCATGATTGGTTAGAAACTTACGCTGGTGGCGAGCGGGTTTTGGAGCAAATGATTGCGCTTTATCCGAGCGCAGATTTATTTAGTTTGGTGGATTTTGTGGCGCCAAAAGACCGACATTTTTTACAGGGAAAGACACCAAAAACGTCATTCATTCAGTGGCTTCCGTCGGCACGCAAGTATTTTCGGCATTATTTGATGTTGATGCCTTGGGCGGTGGAAACTTTGGATGTGCGTGAGTATGATTTAATCCTTTCCAGCAGCCATTGTGTGGCCAAGGGCTTGCGGGTTTTGCCGCACCAGCTGCATGTTTGTTATATCCATACACCGGTACGCTATGCGTGGGATTTACGTGAGGAATATTTGGCGGAGACGGGGAATAATAAGGGCGTAAAGGGTTGGTTGATAAGATTTTTTTTGGAGCGGTTGCGACGGTGGGATAAGCGCGTAAGTGGCCGCGTGCAGCACTACATTGCCAACAGCGCCTTTGTGGCGAAGCGTGTGAAAGATTTCTATGGGCGGGAGGCTGAGGTGGTCTATCCCCCTGTTGCGGTTGATGATTTTCCGCTGTTTAAGGGCAAGCGTGGGGGGTATTATTTGGCGACGTCGCGGCAGGTGCCTTATAAAAAAATTCACCAGATTGCTGAGGCCTTTAAGCAGATGCCGGAGCGGCAGTTGATGATTGTCGGCAATGGACCGGAACATGGCAGAATTGCTGAGATTGCCAAGGGTTGTGCGAATATAAAATTGGTGACCAAAGCGCCGTTTGCCGAGCTAAAAGGCTATATGCAAAAGGCCCGAGCCTTGGTGTTTAATGCCAAAGAAGATTTTGGGATTATGCCTGTGGAAGCAATGGCTTGTGGCACACCCGTGATTGCTTACGGGCAAGGTGGTGCCACCGAGAGCATTGTGGGAATTGGCAGAAAATCTGGCAAAATGGCGCCGACGGGGGTGTTTTACCCGGCACAAAATCCTCAAGAAATTATCAAAGCAATGAGATTATTTGAAAAGCATGAGAAAGAGATAACATCTCAGGCATGTAGAGCACGTGCAGAGCAGTTTAGTGTGATGATTTTTAGAGATAAATATCGGGAAGAGGTGGAAAAACAAATTGATGCTTTTTTGCTGCAAAAAAATCAATGAGTGAAAAAATTACTTTTGTGGTGGAAAAAGCCGATGAAAAGCAGCGGCTGGATGTGTTTTTGGCCAAGAATATGGGCACAAATTATAGTCGGGAAGGTATTAAAAGGTGGATTAAAGAGGGTTTTGTTGGGCGCGATTTGGGTGTGATTGAGGGTGCGAATGGTGGTGAACATCGTGTGCAAATGGAAGCGAACCCAGCAAAGAAGGTTTTGGCGGGCGAAGTTTGGGTGGTGGATGTGCCCGCGGTGAAGGCGGCAACGTTGGTAGCCGAGGAGATTCCACTGGAGGTTGTGTATGAGGATGCCGACTTGTTGGTGATAAACAAGCCGGCGGGGCTGACGGTGCATCCGGCGCCTGGGAATTTTACCGGCACGTTGGTGCAGGCGCTGATGTGGCATTGTGGCGAGAGCCTGAGTGGCATGAATGGCGAGGCGCGGCCGGGGATTGTGCACCGGATTGATAAAGACACCAGCGGGCTGTTGGTGGCGGCCAAGCATGATGTGGCGCACCGTGGCTTGGCGCGGCAGTTTATGCGCCATAGTATTCATCGACTGTATGTGGCGCTGGTGCGCGGAGTGCCACGGCCAACGGTAGGGCGAATTGAGGGGAATATTGGGCGGCACCCCACCCAGCGCTTGCGGCGGGCGGTGGTGGAGGTGGGTGGCAAGCCAGCGGTTACGCATTATCGCACCCGTGAGGTATTTGCTGAAGCGGCGGCGCTGGTGGAGTGCCAGTTGGAGACCGGGCGGACGCATCAGATACGCGTGCATATGGCACACCTTGGGCATCCCTTGTTAGGCGACCCGCTTTATGGCGTGCGCGGGCCGCTGAAGGGGATTGGAGAGATTGCCTTACCAGCGCGGCAGATGCTGCATGCGGCGGAGTTGGGGTTTATGCATCCTGTGAGTGGCAAGGAATTGCGGTTTAGTGTGTCGATGCCGGGGGATATGCAGACCGTTTTAAAGGCTTTGAGCGAGTACTTTGAGCCAGTATAGGAGTAGTAGGGCAGGGGGGTAGCTGGCTAAACCTGCATGATGGGGCGGCCGAGTGGAATGTAGCGCAGGCCGGCGGCGTGGGTGGCTTCGGTTGAATAGAGATTGCGTAAATCAATCAGCTTTTTGCTGCGCAGGGTTTGGGCCATGTCGGTAAGGTTAAGGGTACGGAAATCGGCCCATTCGGTGAGAATGACGGCAGCATCGGCGTCCTTTAAGGCTTCGGTGATGCTGTTGCAGTAGGTGAGCTGTGGCATCAGCTGTTTGGCGCGGGGCATGGCGGCGGGGTCGTAAGCTTGAACTTTGGCGCCAGCCTTGGCAAGGGCAGGGAGGATGGTGAGGCTGGAGGCATCGCGCATGTCATCGGTATTGGCTTTAAACGCCAGCCCGAGGACGGCGATGGTTTTGCCTTGCAAGTTATTATCCATGGCTTGGCTGATGAGCTGCACCATGCTGTTTTTAACGCGCTGGTTGGCGGCAATGGTTTCTTCGACCAAGCTAAGCTTTATACCGTGATTACGGGCGGTTTTGGCCAGTGCGTTGGTATCTTTGGGGAAGCAACTGCCGCCATAGCCTGGGCCAGGCTGTAAAAAGCGTGGGGCAATGCGGGCATCCATACCCATACCTTTGGCAACGGCCAGAATATCGGCGCCAACTTTATCGCACAGCGCAATCAGTTCGTTCACAAAGGTAATTTTGGTGGCCAAAAAGGCGTTGGCGGCGTACTTAATAAGTTCCGAGCTGGCGCGGTTGGTGATGAAGAGGGGGTAGCCGTTATCGGTAAATGGCTTATAAAGTGTAGCCATGAGGTTGCGTGCGGTTTCGCTTTCAACACCCACCACAATACGGTCGGGCTTCATAAAATCTTCAACGGCTTCGCCTTCGCGCAGGAACTCGGGGTTGCTGACAATATCAAAGCTGGCTTGTGGGTTAGTGTCACGAATCAGCTTTTCCACCATGGCGCCGGTGCCAACCGGTACGGTGCTTTTATTTACAATAACCGTGTGGCCTTGCAGGTGCTTGGCAATTTGTTGCGCGGCGGCTTGAACGTGGGAGAGGTCGGCGCTGCCGTCTTCGTCTTGGGGGGTGCCAACGGCAATAAATACGGCGTCGGCGTCGGGCACGGCTTCAGCCATGCTGGTGCTGAACTTAAGGCGGCCAGCTTTGACATTCCGGCGCACCATTTCTTCAAGGCCGGGCTCGTGGATGGGAATAATGCCTTGTTCACTAAGCGCTTTGAATTTTTCGGTGGGAAGGTCAACACACGTTACATGGTAGCCCATTTCAGCAAAGCAGGTGCCGCTTACCAAGCCTACATAGCCGGTACCAATCATGGTGAGGTTGCGGAGTTGGTTCATGGTGGCGTTCTTTCCTAAAGTTATCTATCAAGAACGCTGGAGTAGCATAAGATGGGCCAGATGGCCAGAGATAATGGCGAAATAGCTTGTTGAATTTGGAGAGTTGTTGATTGTTATTATTCGCATAATATATATTATGTTAAATAAGTTGCTGTCTAATGTTGGTGGGCCGCGAGGGATTCGAACCCCCGACCAATTGATTAAGAGTCAACTGCTCTACCGGCTGAGCTAGCGGCCCGCACCAAAAAACGGTGTAGGCCGCAAGCCAAGCTGCGTCAAGCCTTTTTCATGGCCCACAAAGGTTTAGGCGGCAAAAACCACCTTCGGCTGGGCCGGTGGCACAATCACAAAAGGCCCCAAGGCAGCGGGCAAAGCCACTCCTTCCGCCAGTCGCAAATTGGCATGGAATCCACTCAACGCCTCCCCCGTATCATCGCGGTGCAGCACACCCAGCACCTGCAGGCTCACGTGGTTTTCATAATAACCACCATTAAACAGCACCCATTCCGCTGGCAAAGCCGCCATCATTTCTGCTTCATTGGCGTATTTTAAGTAATAATCGGTCCACATCGTCATGCTCTCCTCTAAACGGTTAAAGCCTGCAAGTCAGCATTGCTCAGGCGGTCTGGCACATAGCTCAGGCTCTTCACCCAGCCATTCAGCCAACCACCGGCACCAATTGATTGCGGTTGGCCACCCACCCGCAAGCCATCGGTATAAACACTTTTCGGCGCCAAACTGGTCGGGCTGCTCGCGGTTGCCAACGCGCCATCCTCAGCCAGCATCCCTTGCCCGCTGCCAACCCGATATGCCAGCGCCAGCTTGCTCGCCGTGCCATCGGTATAAGCCACCGCGCCGGGGTTGGCCGCCACACCACCCGCCACAATCCGCGGATTATTAAACCCACTGCCAATAAACACCTGCAAGCGGTTGTTAATCGTCGCGTCGCTGATGCAAAATACGCACCGCGCCGCCGTATTACCAGAAATGGTAGCAAAATCCGCCAACACAGTCCCCTGTTGCTCACGCAGCCAATACATGCCGTTTAAACCAGCCTGATACACATCCGCCGCACGCACTGCTACAGTGCCATTGGTTTTAATCATGCTGGTAGCAAAGGCGCCTAGCTCCAGTTGCGGCAAACCAATACGCAACGTCACATCTACCGCCGCCGCGTTGGTTAGGTTCAGCAACAGCCCTAGCCGAATATTGGTCGTGCCCGCGCCGGTGGTCACACTCACTTCTGCCCGCTGGGTGCGCAGGGCCGCATTGGTCGGCGTGCGGGTGGCATTGGCCGTGCCGCTGCCACCAATCACCGCCAGCTGCATGCCCAGTGAAGGTACGTTGGCAAGGCTGCCGCCCACCAACTTCACCATCTGGCTGCCCACCCACGTCTGGCTAGCGGTCGCTGCAATGCCAGTCGAACTTTCGTAAAACAGCACACACACCGTCGCATTGGTGGTGCCATTCAAGCGCACATCAAGGTAATCAATACCACTTTCCTGCCCAAACCCCTCCACCGTTGCCACTAATCCCGCCGTGCTGCCACCCGAAAACCCCCAGTTGGTCGGTAAAGCGCCACCGCTGCCCACCACCCCCACCGCCGCACCGGCCATAGTGTTGTTGCGCAAGCTGTTGGTGCGGCTTTCTTCCACCAGCAAGCCCCTAAAAGCCAGCGTTGCAGGGTCATAATCAAAGCGTGGCCCATTGCTGGCCGCCACTACCCAGTTGCCAGTGCTGTCAAAGCATCCTGCTGCGCTGGCGCGGCTCACGCCCATGCCCGCAGGCAGGCTAAGGCTGGCAAAATTGGCCTGCCAGCGGCCACTGCCGGTAAAAACCACCTCGCCCATCGGGTTATCCGGCAACTCGGCCACTATATCCAAAGTCGTCATCACAAAAGCCCTCCCTAGGCTTGCCGCACCTGAAACGCCCAAGTCCCATCGGTCACACTCAAGCGCACACCGGTCACGGGGCGGAAAATTTTCTCCGCACCGGTGGCGGTGCGGTTGCCCAACACGCTGTTCACCCACACCGCGGTACCGGCATTAATTTTCTCCACGTCATCCAGGGTAATTTGCACCCGCGCACCGGTGGCAGGGGTGCCTGCGGTCAGGCGGGCCACCACGGTCACTTCGCGGGTGGGGTTCACAATAAATTCATCGCCAGTCCCAGTAATACCAGTTTGCTCTTCAAAGTTGCTCACAATACGGCTCGGCATCGTCATTCTCCAATGTTTGATTGATACAAAAAAAGCCGCCCGTAAGCGGCAAAGGAACCAAATCCTCTCCACACGGGCGGCAATGTAGAAAAACTCTACCCCAACCCGTGGCACTTGTCAAGAAAAACAGTACAAGGCCTTGTTTATAATAACTAATTCAGCAACCCCCGCTGCATAAACTTCGTCACCTTCCCCATCGCCCGCGCTTCAAGCTGGCGCACCCGCTCACGGCTCACCCCAAACTTATCGGAAAGCTCTTCCAGCGTCGGCAACTGCTCCTTATCCGTCAAATGGCGTGCCACAAAAATATCGCGCTCACGGCCATCCAGCGTATCCAGCGCCGCCATCAGCTTACCATGGCGCTGCTTCACAATCTGCCGGCGCGAATACGCATCCTCTTGGTTGGGCCGATGTTCCGGAATAAAATCCTGCCACTCATGCGCATCCTCATCGCCACCTACTGGCGCATTCAGGCTCTCATCGCCATGGCGCAGGCGCTGGTCCATGCCCACCACATCCGCCACACTCACGTTCAACTCTTCCGAAATCCGCACCAACGCCTCAGGGCTCAAATGCATCCCATTCTCGCCCAACAGCTCGGCCTTCAAGCGGCGCAGATTAAAAAACAGTTTTTTCTGGGTACTGCTGGTGCCAATTTTCACCATGCTCCAGTTGTTCAAAATATATTCCTGAATATGCGCCTTAATCCACCACATGGCGTAGGTCGAAAGCCGAAACCCCTTGCCCGCATCAAAGCGCTCAATCGCCTGCATCAGGCCAAGGTTCCCTTCCTGAATCATCTCTTCCAGCGGTAAACCATAACCCTTATACCCCACCGCCACCTTCACCACCAGGCGCAAGTAGCTATGCATCAGTTGGCTAAAGGCCTTGGGGTCTTTGTGGCTCTTCCAGCGCTTGGCCAGCTTTTGCTCGGCCTCAAAGCTTAGTGGCTCAAATTTCTGAATCCGCTCAAGGTAACCCGCAATCAACTCAGCCATCGTGAACATCTCCTTTTCTGTCACAATGTATGCATAAAGCCAAAAACCCACCCCCTGACACCACCAAAACCAATACAAATCATAAACTTAAAACCCATTGCCAAACCACCCTAAAAACCCCATATATCCCCCCCAGCAGCACCTTACCGTTCCATATCCTCTCAACCCCAAGGTGCTGAGGAGAAACTGCTGCCACGTGTGGAGGCTTGGCAATTTTACACGGCTCTAGCGTTTCTTGAACCTCCAAAGCACTCATAATGTTGAGTCAACCCCCCAGCGCCGCCGCAAGGCGGCGCTCTTTTCATGCCTTGTCCAAAAAAGTTACACCCCATTCATCAGTTGTATCACTTTTATATTTACAACTATAAGTTGTATTGCTACTTTTAGTTGTAATACAAACAACCAATGCAACAAGCTAACATAATAAATCAACAAAGGATACCCCCATGATGTCCCCCTTCACCTACGCCCTCCCCCGCGCCCGCCGCAGCAGCATTGTCGCGAATGAACTCCGCCGCCTGATCATCGCCGGCCAGTTAAAGGTCGGCGACCAACTCCCCACCGAAACCAAACTCTGCCAGCAGTTCGGCGTCAGCCGCACCACGCTGCGTGAGGCCGTGCAAACCCTGCGCACCAATGGCCTGCTCGATGTCACCCCCGGCCGCGGCAGCTTTGTCCGCACCCCCGATTTACGCCAACTGATGGCCGATATGGCGCTGGCTGGCCGCAGCCAACACATCCAAAGTGCCGACATCCAAGCCCTGCGCCTCCTTATCCAAAAAGATGTTCTGAGCCGCCTCAAAAAAACCAGCCAAAGCCAAAAGAAAGACCTCTTCCAGCACCTCCTCACCCGCACCGCCGCGCCGGAAGACAATGCCCAGCTGGAAGTGAATTGGCACTTGGCCATGGCAGGCTTGGGCGGCAATCCGCTGCAAAAGCTGCTGCTGGAAATGCTGCTGATGCTCGAAACCGACCACCGCCTCCGCACCTACCGCAACCCCGACGCCGTGATGCAAACCATCCACATCCAAATGCGCACCAACACCGCCCTGATGGAAGGCGACTACGCCCTGGCCGAACGCGTCCTCTGCCAATTCATCGCCCCCCAACTCGCCCACCTCCACGCCGCCCCCCACCCAACC
>RFNJ01000173.1 GCA_009927255.1 Pseudomonadota bacterium
TATTTTAGCTTTTTATCATCATCGCTGAATGGTTTAAGAAAGCTGGATTGCGCAAGCGCGGTCTCCGCTACGCTCCGGCTCCAGATAGCTTGATTTTGCGGATTCGCAAGTGCTCATCTCGCAAAATCTAAGCTTCTGGAATGACGGCCCGAGAGAGGTGCTATACATGTTAGCGTGAAAAAAAACCCGCTTCGCGCGGGTTTTTACAGATGGACCCCAGCCTTCGCTGGGGTGATCCCGCTGGCGCGGGATCAATTTTCGGCGTAGGACTTGATGCCGCGGGCGCGGGAGGGGTGGCGCAGTTTTTTCAACGCTTTGGCCTCGATTTGGCGGATCCGTTCGCGGGTGACGTTGAACTGCTGGCCGACTTCTTCTAAGGTGTGGTCGGTGCTCATGCCAAGCCCGAAGCGCATGCGCAGCACGCGTTCTTCGCGCGGGGTGAGTGACGCCAAGATTTTGGTGACGCCGTCGCGCAGGTTGCTTTGCACGGCGGCATCGAGCGGCATGACGGCGTTGTGATCTTCGATGAAGTCGCCTAGTGTGCTGTCTTCTTCGTCGCCGACTGGAGTTTCGAGGCTAATGGGTTCTTTGGCGATTTTTTGCACTTTGCGGACTTTATCGACGGGCATTTGCAGCTTTTTGGCCAATTCTTCCGGAGTGGGTTCGCGGCCGAGTTCGTTCATCATTTGCCGTTGAGTGCGGTTCATTTTGTTGATGGTTTCGATCATGTGCACGGGGATGCGGATGGTGCGGGCTTGGTCCGCAATTGAGCGCGTGATGGCTTGGCGAATCCACCAGGTGGCGTAGGTACTGAACTTGTAGCCGCGGCGGTATTCGAACTTATCCACGGCTTTCATCAGGCCGATGTTGCCTTCCTGAATCAGGTCGAGGAATTGCAGGCCGCGATTGACGTACTTTTTGGCGATGCTGATAACGAGGCGCAGGTTGGCTTCGACCATTTCCTTTTTGGCGACGCTGGCTTCGCGCTCACCCTTGCGGGTGGTGCCGACAACGGCCTTGTATTCCGCCACGGTGAGGCCGTAGGGTTTGGTGTGGTTGTTCAGCGCTTCTTGTTGGGCTTTGAAGGTTTTTTCAACGTCCTTCAGGGCTTTAGCAGCCTTTTTGGTTTTTTTGGCGAGTTTATCGAGGATATCGTCGTCGTTTTCGTGGCCGAGCCAGGCGTCGAGGTAGTCCATGCGGTTGACGCCGGCTTTATCGACCACCAGGCGCATGATGTCGCCTTCGGACTTGGTGATGGTGCGGCTGACTTCGAACAGTTGCTGCATCAGTTCATCAACACGGTTGTTGGTGAGCGGGACTTCGCGCATCAGTTCCTTCATTTGGCCGACCAGTTGCTGGTGCTTTTTGGTGAGTTTGGGGTCGACCGGCAACTTGGCGAGGCGCTTGGCGTCGAGCTTGAGCAGTTCGTGGATTTTTGGGGTGAGCTCGGTGAAGATTTCGAGCAAACGGGGCATCAGCTCGGCTTCCATGGCGGCGAGGCTCATGATTTCGGCTTCTTCGTCGTCGGCTTCGGCCAGCACGGCGGCTTCGGCGCCTTCGGCAACTTCTTCGGTGGCTTCTTTCTCTTTTGCTTCCTTGGGCTTGAGGTCGGCAAAGTCGGCGCTGGCAATCAGCGACGGGGCGGCTTCGGCCATGTCTTCGCCGTCTTTGGCGTTCAGCACGGCTTCGCTTTCGGCGAGTTCGGCTTGCGATGGGCCTAATGCGGCGGCGAGGTCAACCACGTCGCGCAAAAAGCGCTTGCCTTCTTGCACTTGGGTGAACCATTCCAGCACCTTGGCGTAGCACCAGCTGCTGCTGAACAGGCCGTCGTTCAATTTAATTTTACCGGCTTCGATGCGTTTGGCGAGTTCCACTTCGCCTTCGCGGGTGAGCAATTCCACGCTGCCCATTTCGCGCAGGTACATGCGCACGGGGTCATCGGTGCGGCCGTAGTCTTCGGCCACCGCGTTGGCGGGCTGAACGATGCTGCCCTTGACCGCGTTGCCGAAGAAATTGGGGTGGGCGGCCATGGTATCGACTTCCGCCTCTTCGGCGCTTTTGGCGGGAACGGGGGCGCCAACTACTACTGCGACGGAGAGGTTATCGTCTTCATCGTCTTCGCCCACCACGGCAACTTCTTCGGCTGGGGCGGCAACGGGCGCTTCATCGGCCAGCAGTTCGGCGGCGATGATATCGTCTTCGGAAACGGATTCATTCAATTTGGAGGCCGTGATTTTGGCGGTGGCCTTGGCTTCGGCCTTGCTGGGGCGGCGGGCGGCGGTTTGGGTCATCTGGGTTGGTCTCCGGTGGGTTGTTGGTGGGCAGGAATGACTAGATGGAGCGGGTGGGGCGTGGTGTCAAGCGGGGGGCATCAACTTTCTTTTAACTGTTTGAATTGTTGCCAGTTTTCGGGGTTGAACCAATCGGCTTGTTTGATGATTTGTGTATATTGTTTGTGGGTTTGTTGCTGTTGTTGCCACTGGGCGAAGTGCTGCTTAAACAATTGGTTGGGTGGGGTTGCATCGATGCTGTTTTGGGTGGGATTTGGGGTGGTTCCGGTGCTGGCAAGCAGGCTGGTTACGGTTGCACTGTGGGGGCCTTCGGTGAGGTTTTGGTGCAGTTTTTCGGGTGGAAGGTTCAGTTGCGTGTAGGCGCGCAGGATGTGCTGGTGGAGTTCATTCAGCGGGCCGGGGGGGAAGTGGAGCATGGCGAGTGATTCATCGACCTCCGGCAAGATTTCCGGCCATTGGCAGACGATGGCGAGGAGTTTGCTGAGGGTTGGGTTGGGTTGGAGGGCGGGGCGGTAGTCGATTCCGGCTTGGCTATTGGCGATAAGCGGTTTGGGTTTGCTAGCCCCCTGCCCTACTTTTTGGCCACGGGTGGCTTGGAA
>RFNJ01000062.1 GCA_009927255.1 Pseudomonadota bacterium
CGGCCTTCGCCGGCATGACCGAACTTCGTTCGGTCAGTGCAGGGTGCGGGTGGGGGATTTTTTGCGGGCTTTTTCGGCTTCGGCGGGGGTGATTTCTTCCACGCCATCGGGGCGGGATTTGCCGCTTTGGGTGGGCATTTTGGGGAGGCGTGCCTTCACCAATTGCCACACGTTGCGATGGGTGGGGGAGATTTCGAACGCGGCGCCGTTTTCTTCGGTGGTGGTGCTGTTGCCAGTGAGGAGGGATTCTGGCACCAGCGCGATTTCCAGCCCTTTGGGGGGGTGGGCGAGTTCCACCTGCACCGGCTGAATGTGCACCTGCCAGACCAGCACCTGCATGGGGGTTAGCACGCCGAGCTGGGGGTTGGCGTAGGTGTAGGCGGGGGCGGCGACCAGGCGATTGGTGGCGATATGCTTGGTGATTTGCGTGCTGCGGGCGAAGGTGCGGCCCAACTGTTGTTCAATTGCGGCGCGCATGTGGCTGGCGGCATCCCCCTGCTGGCCAAGGCCCATGCTGCTGACGAAACGCAGGCGGGTATCGGCGGCCAAGGGGCTGCGGAGCATCAGCAACTGGCGCTGGCCGTTGTGCACGCACCACAACACCACCGCGCCCGCCAAGCTGACGTGGCCGGCGGGCACCAGCTGCATCGGCTGGCCATACAACAATGAAAACAAGCGGTTAATGTGCTTTTGGCGCTGCAAAATCAGCCAGTTACGCGCATGGGCAAGTGCGCGGCGCGGATGCCGCCAAGCCTTGGCCATGCGTGTGATGAACCCCATGGTTTAGATATAGACCTGCTGCGGGGGCGGGGCAAGGGGGTTTTCAGTGATGGAGTGACAGGGTGATGGAGTAATGGAGATTTTTATTGCTTATTATATATTTATATTCAATAGCTTAAAATTATTATGCCATTGAGATACATTTGATAATTGAAATGTATTCAATTTATGGTAAAGTGGGGGTTAGTATCTTCCGTTTCAGCCCCCTAAACAATGGAGAACACCATGTGGGGAAAACTTTGGAATGCTTTGATGGCCTTGGTTTTGGCTGCCTTCGCTACTCTTCCGGCTTCGGCTTTGGAGGGGGGGCGGGGGCGGTTTATTCAGACGGGGCAGCAGTCTCTCCCACCGATTGGCTGGGTGGACTTTTGCCAGCGCACCGAGCGGGTGACTGACCGTGCATGCGAGGTGCAGGGTGCTTCGGTGCCGTATATTGCTGACTCGCCGGAAAATTACCGGTTGGTGAGCAGTGTGCAGCACCACTTCCATACGCGCTATGCGCCAGTGGAGGATGTTGGCGAGCACTGGGATTACCTGCGCGAAGGCCCCAATGGCGGCGGCGATTGCGAAGACTTTGTTCTGAGCAAGCGGCGTGAGCTGCTACGGCAGGGAAAGCCTTCTTCCGTGCTGCTCATTGCCGTGGTGGAAGCTTGGAATCCAAAAAAGCGGATTCTGGAAAAGCATGCCATCTTGGTCGAGCGCACCAGCAATGGTGACTTAGTGCTCGATAACATGCGCCCCGATGTCCACTGGTGGTGGGAGAGTAAGCACCGCTTTCTCTACATCCAAAGCCAAGTCCATCCGATGGTTTGGCTGGAGGTGGTGGAGCCGACGCCGCTGGAAACAGCGACGGTGGCGCCTGCTCCTGTTCCGGCGAAAAGGCCGGATAAGGGCTGGCAGCAGAAGGTCTTCCAGCCCAATAACTGACCATTATCCGACACGATTGCCAAAGCTGCCCCCTTAAAAACGGGGCGGCTTTGGTGCTTTTTTTGGTTGGTGATTGGGCAGGTTTGGTGGGGGTTTTGGTGCCTTTTTGGTTGCAAATGGTGTGCGGGTGGGTAGGTTGTGGGTATGAATTTTTTGCTGACCGATGAATTTGCCGATGCCGAGCCGTTGCCGCCGGAGGTGCCGGTGCGGGCGGCGGGGCATGGGGGAAATTTGGCGGATGCTTTAACCATTGGACTTAATCCGCCACAGGCAGAGGCGGTGCGGCAGATTGATGGGCCGCTGCTGGTGTTGGCGGGGGCAGGCACGGGAAAAACCAGCGTGCTGACGCGCCGTGTGGCGTATATTTTGCTGACCAAAAGCGCGTGGCCGAACGAGATTTTGGCGGTGACCTTTACCAACAAAGCCGCCAAAGAAATGGCCGAGCGCACCGAGAAACTGATGGTGCAGGCGGGGGTTGGCCATGAGGGCGGCCAAAATGGTGGCGTGTTGAGTGGGATGTGGATGGGGACTTTCCACCGCTTGGGGATGCGGATGCTGCGCGCGCATGCCGAGCGGGTGGGGCTGAAGCCGAACTTTGTAGTGCTGGACAGCGACGACCAGCAGAAAGTGGTGGCCCAAGTTTTGAAGGATGCGGGGGTGGATGTGCAGCAGTTTCCGCCGCGCTTGGTGACCAGTATTTTTAGCCGTTGGAAGGACAATGGCTGGCGCGCGCCTGAGGTGCCGAGCGAAGAAGCCGGTGGTTTGGCCGCGCTGGGTGCGGGGCGGGCGATTGCGCTTTATGCCGAATATAACAGCCGCTTGCTGGCGCTGAATGCGTGTGACTTTGGGGATTTGTTGCTCCACCCGCTGGTGCTGATGGAGAATTTTGCCGAGGTGGCGGAGAAGTATCGCAAACAGTTTAAGTATGTGCTGGTGGATGAGTATCAGGACACCAACGTGGTGCAGTATCGGTGGCTGAAAAGCTTGGCCAGCGGCCACGGCAACCTGTGCGTGGTGGGCGATGACGACCAAAGCATTTATGGCTGGCGCGGCGCGCAGGTGGGGAATATTTTGCGCTTTGAGAAGGATTTTGCGGGGGCGAAGGTGATTCGGTTAGAGCAAAACTATCGCAGCACCGGGCACATTTTGGCGGCGGCGAATGCGTTGATTGGCCATAACAAAACCCGCCATGGCAAGAATTTATGGACCGATGTGGGCGATGGCAGCCAGTTGGAACTTCACCCACAACTGGATGATCGCGAAGAGGCGCGGTTTGTGGCGGATGGCTGTTGGCAACATGTGCGGAGTGGTGGGTCTTACGATGACATTGCCGTGCTGGTGCGCACCGCGGCGCAAACGCGGGCGATTGAGGAGGCTTTGGTGCGCGCGGGCCTGCCCTATGTGGTGGTGGGCGGCTTGAAGTTTTATGAGCGCAAGGAAATTAAGGATGCGCTGGCGTATTTGCGGCTGGTGGTGAACGAGAGCGATGACCTTGCGCTGGGGCGGATTATTAATGTGCCGCGGCGTCAGGTAGGCGAAGTTACACTCGAACTGATTGAAGAGGCGGCGCGGGCGGGGACGGGGCAAGTCGTCGCCATTCGTAGCAT
>RFNJ01000041.1 GCA_009927255.1 Pseudomonadota bacterium
CTATAAAAAATCGGGGTGCCCAGCCTGAGCCCGGGGTTACAAAAAGAATGCAACTTAGTTTTCTCTTGTTTGCCAAACCCCCCACCATCTGCTAATTTCCGCCCATGAACCGCCCCCAAACCGTCATCACCGGCCTCGGCACCATTAGCCCGCTGGGCAACACCACCGCCACCACGTGGCAAGCCCTCATCAGCGGCCAGTGCGGCGTCGGCAAAATCAGCCATTTCGACGCCACCGACTACCCCTGCCAAATCGCCGCCGAAGTCAAAAATTTCAACCCCGAATCCACGGGGCTAGAAGCCAAAGACCTCAAGCGAACAGACCGCTTCATCCAGCTTGGGCTGGCCGCCACGCGTGAAGCCCTTACCCAAGCGGGCCTGCTGGAAGCAAAAAATCTGCCCGCCGAACAACGCCAACGCATTGCCGTCATCGTCGGCACCGGCATCGGCGGCCTGCAAAGTGTGGAAGAGGCGGTCAAAACCATCGCCGAAAAAGGCCCGCGTCGCGTCAGCCCGTTCTTCATCCCCGCCATGCTGCCCAATCTGTTGGCGGGCCAAATCAGCATTCTCTATGGCCTGCAAGGCGCCAATTTCTGCCCAGTTTCCGCCTGCGCCACCAGCGCCCACGCCATCGGTCTCGCCAAACGGATGATTGAATCCGGCGAAGCCGACATCGTCATCGCCGGCGGTGCCGAAGCCGCCATCACCCCCAGCAGCGTCGCCGGCTTTGCCGCCATGCGCGCCCTCTCCACCAATAATGAAAATCCCCAACAAGCCTCCCGCCCGTTCGATGCCGCCCGCGACGGCTTCGTCATGGGCGAAGGTGCCGCGGTGCTGGTGCTAGAAAATGCCAGCCACGCCGCCCAGCGCGGCGCCAAAGCACTGGCCACACTGGCAGGCTTCGGCCAAACCTCCGATGCCACCCACATGACGCTCGCCAGCGGCGAAGGCAGTGGCCGCGCCATGCAGCAAGCGCTCAACGACGCGAACTTAAAGCCCGCCACCATCAGCTACATCAACGCCCACGCCACCAGCACCCCAGCGGGCGATGAACTGGAAGCCCAAGCCATCGCCACGCTGTTCGGCCCTCAGGTGCCCACCAGCAGCACCAAAGGCGCCACCGGCCACCTCTTGGGCGCGGCAGGTAGCCTCGAGGCCATCATCAGCATCATGGCCTTGCAAACCGGCATCTTGCCCCCCACGCTGAACAGCCAAACCAACGCCACCCCCCTGCAAAACATCATCCCCAACCAAGCCAAACCAGGCGCCAACCCACAAAGCATCCTCTCCAACAGCTTCGGCTTCGGCGGCACCAACGCCTCCCTCATCTTCACCACTTCACGACCCCCAGTTGACATCCCCCCCCGCGTATGAAACTCTAGTCCCATGCACCTCTCCACCCACTCCCTTTCCCCCGCCAATTCAGCACCCCTTACTGCGGCTGAAGTCCAAGCGTTCCAAGTCTCTTGCCAACAATTTATCGCCAACAATGCTGCCAATAGCCCTGAACTCACGCAAGTCGCCAGCCAAATGCTTACCATCAGCCAAAAAATGCAGGCCCTCTCCGAAAAAGCCGAAGCCTTCCTCAGCCGTTATCGCTAGTTCAATCTGTTCTTCATCGCATGTCAGAAGACAATCTTAATCAGCTTGAGGCGCATCTCCTCACGCTTGGCCGCCAAGAACTTGCGCTAGAACGCAAAATTCAAGAGCTCCTGATCATAACCCAAGAATTTGGCCGCACCAATCGCTTCCCTGAAGCCGACCAAGCCTGGCAGCTTCGCGAACACCTCCGCACCGAACTAGCAATCCTCCAAGCCAACATCACCCACATCGAACGAACCCTCTACACCGCCCGCCGCCAAACCAATCGTCCTTAAACAGCAGCAATAAAGAAAAAGGGGGCACCAAGCCCCCTTCTTCATCGTGTCAGCAAAAGTTGCTCAACTTTCACCTGCGAAAGCGGAATCACCCGTGGATGATCCGAAGTCCAGCGTTGATGCCCAAGTCGGGTAATCTCAACACTGCCGTCCACTTTTGCCAGTGGCTTCTTGCACACCCAAGCATTGAAAGCCCGAATATAGGCCACCATATGATACTCCGCTTTATTTATTTTGTTAGCGTCATCATCAAAGTGGTCACAGAGCACTTGCGCCGGGCTTTGCAGGTCTTCATCACCCAGCGCAACCTTGCTCAGAAAATCCAAAATGCATTTGGCACTGTGCCCTTGTTCAGCTGCCAAGCAATAAAACGCCACCGCCACATACGGGCGGAAACCGCTATGCTTGTGCTTAAACAAAGGCTCCACCGCCTTGAACGCATCTTCAACTTCTGGGTTGGCTTTTACATACTCAATCACTTGCCAATTGCGAAAACTAAGCTGATTTGCATTTACCGTCCTGCCATCCAAAACCATTTGGTAAGCCATCAGCGCACGTAAAGACCGCGAAAACAAGTTGGGTTGCCCCACTTGGTTAATCGCCAGCACGTCGGCAGCTTTGCGCGGCCTGCCTTGGTCAAAGGTCGCAAACGCCGCAGGGTCAACGCCACGCACCACCAGGGCATGAAAGCTCCGGTTGGCCAGCACGCAAGCATGCAAGCGGTGCTGGGCATTAAGAATCCGCCCATCACGACCAAATACCAGTGCCTCACCGTTCAGCATCCATTCGCCGTCCAGCATGGCATTGGCCAAGTCGCGCACATGCTTTTTGTTCAAAGGTCGGTTGCCAAGGTTACACTCAGCCAACCATTTCTGCGCCAATGGCGGCGTAATTTCCTCAATCGCAAAGGTAATCCCGCTAAAGTCGCGAGATACCATCGCCGAAAGGAACTTCTGCATCGGCTTGGCTACTTCCAGTGCCACCAAAGCATCATCCAGTTTCATCGGTTTTCTCCATCCAAAAGAAGGGGAAGGGGGGGAACAGTCCAAGTGAACCTGTAGTACCCCACTATTAAACCATTTCACCGCTCGCGTAAATCCAGTTTTTTCGCCCACCCACTAAGCTCTCACCTTGCCAGCCCAACCCATTCCCCCCAAACTCCCCCCATGAAATTCACCTCTGGCACCCTCATCGTCCTCACCATCACCATCCTCGCCATCTTCGCCGTCGGCAGCGCACTCTGGGGCCGCCACTTGGCCCAACCCGGCCCATTGCCCGCCGAAGCCACCGTGGTCATCGCCCCCGGCAGCAGCCCACGCGCCATCGCCAGCCAGTTGGCAGGGCAGGGGGTCATCGCCAATCCCACCACTTTCCTCATCGCCGTGCGCCTATTCGGGCTGGCCCCCACGCTCAAGGCGGGCGAATACCAA
>RFNJ01000008.1 GCA_009927255.1 Pseudomonadota bacterium
ACTTTTCCTCGTTACCTTCATAGCCATTTTTAGACCTTTTTTTAGGCCTTAGCTACTTCAGCCCCTTAAAGAAAATCTGGCCACCCGAAGGCGGCCAGATTTTTTTATGCATATTCAAGTTTGCAAGGCTCGGCAAAAGGCTAATCCTTGCAAGTAAGAGTCTTGATCTGCCACATGCGGCAAGGGAGGAAGATGTTTCGTGAACCGAGCTTTGGCCTCCTTTTGCGTCACACCTGCATGGTAGGCCAAAGTTGGCACCAAGTCATGCCAAGTCCAGCTTATCTTCGATGTTTCGGCCAAATGAACAGCTTGCATAAGGCTGAACAAATGGCCTGCATCAAAGTTATGAGGTCGTGCGATGAGCGCAATCGGTAGCATGTACCGTTTAGCCAAGGATTCAACACATTTGGCAAAAGCGGCGCCGGCCTCCTGTGGTGAAATAGGGTCATCGGTTGCTGCTCTATAAGCAGTAGGGTGGCGGTTCCAAAAGTCACGAGCAGAGGAGTTCATTTCTTGCCGAGGTATGACAGCCAAATGCCCCGTAGTCTGGCAAAACGACCGTGGAAACGGTGTTTTTTCAGGCCACAAGAAGCAAGCCCATCCAATGCTTAGGGTGCTACCCTCAACAAAGGAATGGTCTGGCATAGAAACATTCGCTTCAGCATCATACGAAACCAGTAGGCACCGCGCGGGCAAAGCCAGCGTTGGGTTCGGAACAGTCATGTGTTTCTCCAAGGTTGGTAAGTTTTGGATACATAAAGTATGGTAGTGGGTGGTGTCAATCTACTTCTTTTTAGTGCGGGGCTTTTTCGCCGTCCAAACCCGCACCCCGCGCCCATTAGTCGGGGCAGGGGGCAGCTCCCAAATGGTCTCACCGGCTTGGCGGCGTTGGCGGTTGGCTTGGCGGGTGCAGGCGGTGCTGCAATATTTCACCGTGTCCCAGGTTTTGGCCAGCACGCGGCGCCATTCCATCGGCTGCCCACAAAACAGGCAGGGTTTGGCGGGGGGAGGGGTCTTGGGCGCAGGCATAGCGGCAATATGGCGCATATTCAGGTGCTTAGCAAGCCATAGCAGCCTAATCTACCGCAGCATTTTCATAATCTTCACCAGTTCCAAAAAAAACCTGAGCAAAAGGTGTTGACAGGGGGGTGCGAAGGGGTTAGAAGCCCATCCGCTGCAGGTGAAAGGCAAAGCCAATCAACCGCAGCCCGCACTGTGAAAATTGAATAGGTAGTCAAGAAATAGACTCCAACGCAACATTGGCCGCCCAAGTTATCCGGGTGGTTTTAATGTTGCACTAGCCGTTACACCGGCCCAGCTCATTCCGTGGGTTGGAATCAGCCGAGTGTAACAAAATAAGGTATGCTCTTGGCGGCAGGTTATCAACCAGCTTCGGTTGGCTGAAATCTGCGCGCGAAGGCGTAAGTAAAGAGAATCGCAAATAGATAAGAGCACATGACGGATGCCTTGGTTCAAGGAGGCGATGAAAGACGTGATACGCTGCGATAAGCCCAGACGAGCTGCGAATAAGCTTTGACTCTGGGATTTCTGAATGGGGTAACCCACCGCTTTATGCGGTATGTTTGGCTGAATACATAGGCCAATCAAGCGAACGTAGGGAAGTGAAACATCTCAGTACCTACAGGAAAAGACATCAACCGAGATTCCCCTAGTAGTGGCGAGCGAACGGGGAGAAGGCCAGTGGAGTTAGCAGTAAAAGCAGAACGGTTTGGAAAAGCCGGCCAAAGTGGGTGATAGCCCCGTATGCGGTGATTGCTGTTAACTTCCTTGAGTAGGGCGGGCCACGTGAAAGCCCGTTTGAATATGGGGGGACCATCCTCCAAGCCTAAATACTACCTTGAGACCGATAGTGAACTAGTACCGCGAGGGAAAGGTGAAAAGCACCCCGAACAGGGGGATGAAACAGGTCCTGAAATTGTGTGCTTACAAGCAGTCGGAGGGGGGTAACCCCTGACGGCGTACCTTTTGTATAATGGGTCAGCGAGTGATTGCAGCGTGCAAGCTTAAGCCGTCAGGCGTAGGCGCAGCGAAAGCGAGTGTTAAGAGCGCGTTAAGTACGTTGCATTCGACCCGAAACTAAGTGATCTAACCATGCGCAGGTTGAAGGGTGGGTAACACCACCTGGAGGACCGAACCGGTAACCGTTGAAAAGGTTTCGGATGACGTGTGGTTAGGGGTGAAAGGCCAATCAAACTTAGTGATAGCTGGTTCTCCGCGAAAACTATAGAGGTAGTACCTTGGACTTAAGACGTAGAGGGGTAAAGCACTGGAAAGGCTAGGGGCACATACCGTGTTACCAAACCTTACCAAACTCTGAATACTCTATGTTATATCCAGGAGACAGACAGTGGGTGCTAACGTCCATTGTCGAGAGGGCAACAACCCAGACCACCGATTAAGGTCCCTAATTTACAGTTAAGTGTATAAGCAGGTGCCATTGCTTTAACAACCAGGATGTTGGCTTAGAAGCAGCCATCATTTAAAGAAAGCGTAACAGCTCACTGGTCGAGCGATGGTGCGGCGAAAATGTGCGGGGCTAAAACTGTAAACCGAAGTCGTGGGCAGGCTATTGTTTCTGTTCTTGTTCAAAGGTTTGGTTGGCATTTCCCGGCGGCACTCGCGTAGCGGGCCGGCGGAAAATGCCAAAGCAAAAACCTGTAACAAAGCAAGGGTAGAAACAATAGCCTGCGGTAGCGGAGCGTTCTGTAAGCCTGTGAAGGTGTCCTGTCAGGGATGCTGGAGGTATCAGAAGTGAGAATGCTGACTTGAGTAGCGATTAGACGGGTGAGAAACCCGTCCGCCGAAATCCCAAGGGTTCCTGTCCCATGTTAATCAGGGCAGGGTGAGCCGGTACCTAAGGTGAGGCCGAAAGGCGTAGCCGATGGCAATCTGGCAAATATTCCAGAGCTGGTGGTGTGTGACGGATCTCGTAAATTGTCTGGCCTTAACGGATTGGCCGGGCCGTGAAGAGGTTCCAGGAAAGAGCACCCACATTAAGCCGTACCCGAAACCGACACAGGTGGGAAGGTAGAGTATACCAAGGCGTTGAGAGAACTATGGTTAAGGAACTCGGCAAATTACACGCGTAACTTCGGGATAAGCGTGCCCGTCAGCCAGGCAACTGGTCGGCGGGGGCACATAAGAGGGGGTGGCGACTGTTTATCAAAAACACAGGGCTCTGCTAAATCACAAGATGATGTATAGGGTCTGACGCCTGCCCGGTGCTGGAAGGTTAAGAAAAGTCGTGAAAGCGATGGATTGAAGCCCCAG
>RFNJ01000096.1 GCA_009927255.1 Pseudomonadota bacterium
TGTTGGGCCGAGACCCCGGCGTCACCTTGGCCGCCCACGATTACTTGGTGAACGTCTCCGGCGTGCTTAAGTCAGCGGGCCTCATCGAAGAACAAAAGTTCCAAGTTTTGGCCACTTCCGCCAGCCGCGATGGCCTCACCGGCCTCTACGACAAATCCACTTTCGCCCGCCTGCTCTCCGATGAACTGGCCCGCCAAGCTCGTTTCGGCCGTCCGGTCACGCTGGTGTTGGTGGATATCGACCACTTTAAAAAACTGAACGACACCTTCGGCCACGCTGATGGCGACGTGGTGCTTGCCCAAGTGGCCCAACTCATCGCCGCCCAAGCCCGCAGTACCGATAGCTGCGGGCGGTTTGGTGGCGAAGAATTCGGCGTCATTTTGCCCGAAGTAGACGCCCAAGCAGGGAATTTATTGGCCGAACGGATCCGCGCCAACGTGGAAAGATATTTCACCACCACGCCCTACAAAGTCACCGTCAGCATTGGTGTTGCCAACGGCACACCGGGAGTCAAGGCCGAAGACCTCGTCCGCGCCGCCGACGCCGCGCTGTATCAAGCCAAACACCAAGGCCGCAACCGCGTTTGTTTAGCCACCGAAATCGTCACCACGATTTAAGGTATTGACAATTCAACCTGTTCGCCATATTTAGGCTACTCATTACTTAACACGCCGCATCATAAATTAGCCCATTTCCCAGTTCCCCAGCTACCAGTGATGGGCTGACGGAGGAGTCGGAAAGCCCCTTAATAGCTGCTAACTGCGGGCCATCACTGGTTGGCGCTTCCCCCGCAAGCAGCAGCTTTCCCCACAATGGTTACAGAGGGTGCAAACTCTGCAACCACCCCCCACAGCGCACAGCTGTGGGGGCTCTTTCATTTACACCACCGCATCCTTCACCTGCACATCCAACAACGCCTTGCCATTAAACACCCGCGGCCGCAGCGTTGCCGCCAAAGTTAGCGCCCGCCCACCCGATTGCCCCAGCACCGCCCCCAGCGGCGTATTCATCGCCCCAAAGCAAATCGCATCCACCCCACCACCACCCACACCGGCCAGCCGCAGGCGCAAGTGTTCTTGGGTCGCCCCCACCGGCTTGGCATGCACAATCCGCGCTTGCTCCAAGGCCAAAACTGGCTCGGGATTACCATTGCCAAACGGCCCCAACTGCTGCAGCGCCTGCCCCATGTCCGGCGTCAAGTTCGCCACACTCGCCCGCGCCGCAATCCCCAACTGCGGCGCCAACCGCACCGCCAGCGGAATATCCGCCATAGTACTATCTTGGGCCAACTGTGCCGCCAAAGCCTGCGCCAACAATCGCCCAAACGCCGCCAAGTTGGCAGGCTGTAAGGTAATCCCCGCCGCCATCGCATGCCCGCCACCACTCAGCAGCACATCGCCGCACGCCCGCACTGCCGCACCCAAATCCAGGCCAACCACACTGCGTCCCGACCCCTTCAACACTCCATGCTCATCCACCCCCAGCACAAAGGTCGGGCGGTTAAACCGCTCCTTCACCCGCGCCGCCACAATCCCTGCCACCCCGGGGTGCCAGCCTTGGCCATGCAGCACCAGCGCCAATGTTGCATCGGTAAATTGCCCTTCGGCTTGCGCCAATGCCTCGCGCAAAACCTCTTTCTCAATCGCCTGCCGCTGGGTGTTTAATTCCTGAAGCCGCTGAGCGAAAACCAACGCCTGCGCATCATCATCAGTCAGCAATAAATCCATTGCGCTGCGCGCACTCTCCACCCGCCCCGCCGCATTCAGCCGTGGCGCCAAGCCAAAGGCCAGACCGATGGCGCTCACATCATCCCGCACCCCCGCTACGCTGGCCAACGCCGCCAAGCCGCGATGCTGCCACGTCGCCAACTGCTGTAAACCTTTGGCCACCAGCACGCGGTTATAGTCCACCAACGGCATCACATCCGCCACCGTGGCCAGCGCCACCATTCCCAGCAACGGGGTGAGTGAAGGCTCTACCCGCTCCTTAAAAAACCCACTCTCGCGCAAATGCCGATTCAGCGCCATCAGCACATAAAAAATCACCCCGCTGGCACACAGGTTCTGTAACGGGCTGGCACAGTCGGCACGCTGCGGATTCACAATCGCCAACGCCGGCGGCAAGCTCGCCCCCGGCTGGTGGTGGTCGGTCACAATCACTTCCATCCCCAAGGCTTGGGCTTCAGCCAAAGCTTCATGCGCGGTGGTGCCGGTATCTACCGTTACCAGCAGCCGCACGCCTTGCCCATGCAATACGCGCATGGCGGCTGGGTTGGGCCCATACCCCTCACTCAACCGCTCCGGAATATAAACAATCGGCTCCGCCCCAAATCCACGCAAATACCGCACCAAAATCGCACACGCACAGGTGCCATCCACATCATAATCACCAAAAATCCCCACCACTTCACGCGCCACAATCGCCTGCGCCAAGCGTCGCACCGCCACATCAAGGTCTTTCAGCGTAAACGGCGGAGGCAATTGCTCCAACCGCGGGTTCAAAAACACCGTCGCTCGCTCCGCCAAACCAAACCCCCGCGCCGCCAAAATCTGGGCAATCAACGGCGACATCCCCGTGCTCTGCGCCAAAGCCGCCGCCTGCCGAGAATTCCCCTCCGCCCAAACCCACCGCTGCCCAAGCACTGAAAGCTTATCCCCGCCCAAAGGCGCCAAAACCGCTGCCGCATTGCCCATATTCATCCTCTACCCATAGCACAAAAAAGCCGCCTCTAGGGCGGCTTGGATGCCTATAAAATAAGCAGATTAGGAGCTACGCTTGCTACCTTCTTGGCTACCCTGCTTGCCCCACTCCATCCCCTGCATCATTTGTTTGCTGATGATGTCACTGCACTGGCTCTGCGCCTTCTGCCAATAGCTGGCCATTTCTTGGGCGCAGCTTTGGGCTTTTTCGGCAGCTTTTTGGCTCAGTTGGGTTTGCTTTTGCATATATTCTTCCATGCCCTTGGCGCTGCCCAGTTCGCGCATCGCTTCAATGCAATCTTCCATGGTGCTTTGGGCGTATTTAAACTGCTTTTCGGTGCAGGTGCTGCAAGTGTCGGCAATGGTGGTGCTCACCTTCTTCATAATTTCCATGTTCTGCTTGCCAGCCTGCATGCTGGCGCTCATTGCGGTGTTCATGTCCCACATTTTCTGCATCGTGGTCTGAAAGTTTTGGGCATAGTTCGCAGGGTCAAACATCTTGGCAAATTCAGGGTTCATCATGGCAGGATTAAACATGGCAATAGCATCCATTGGTTGTTCTTATGTCGTCAAATCTTACCCACCCCACACCCATTGTCAACCACTTTTTTTCACCGCACCAAAGCCCCTGCTGCCTTTTTATCCCAAATATCACACCAGCCAACCAAACAGCCAAGTATTCACTTCTTATCGGCAGTTATCGGCGGGTTCTTAATCCCCGCCGTGGTCACCTTCGGCTTGCTGTTTTTCTCTCTAAATTGCGTTTGTGGTTTCAGGCTTACGGCGCTAATTGCCTTCTCAACTTGGTTAATACTCCCCGCATATTGGGCATTGGCTGTCGGTGCCGCCTGCACGTTGTTCATATAAGCCGCATCTTTGCCAGTAAGGGTTGGTGCTGCCCCATGGCTTTCCTCTTTCCACGCTAGCCCTGCGGTCACAATCCGCTGCCGCCAGGTGTTCTCCACAAAGCGCCGTGGCTTAAACTCTGAGGCAATCCCCTCCTGCGGCCGCGTCAAAAACGCCAAGATATTCCCCGCCGCCGCAGGGGCATACGTCACCTCGCGCCCTACCCACCCCACCGAATATATAATGTTCGGCTGGGTGCTCCATGGCCCCAGCGCAGGCAAAAAGTCGGGCGTCACCCACTGGGTATAAGCCGCTACTGCGGGCGCTGGCGCCGGGCCAAAGTGCTGGTAAAGGGTCGGGAATAATTTCTCCATATGCTGCTTCAAGTTCACCACCAGCGCATCATCCGGCTCGGTTTTGGGGGTGGCTTGGCGCGGCTCCAAAATCGCATCATAAAACACATCCACATGCCCACCGCGCTGCACAATCAGCATATGCCCTTCCTGCAAACGCGTCACCAGCAGCGGCAAATCAAGCGTGCTGGCAACGTCTGGCGCCACATCAAAGCCCAAATAGTGCCCCCGCGCAGGCCGCAGCGGCGGCAGCATCGCCGCCGGAACCAACTTCTTCGCCAGCTCCACACTACTTAAAACCACATAACTCGGCTCCACCGCACTGCCATCGGCCAGCGTCAAGCGCACACTTGCTGGCCCATGAATGCCCAGCTCCAGCCCCACCACCGCCGCGCTTAACGTGCCAATACCCCGCTCGGCAATCGCCGTTTGTAAAATCTCCTCCAGATTTGGCACCAGCATCTGCCCGCCTTCATCAAACTTTGCTCCCCGCACCGTGCTACCCGCCAACCATTTGCGTAAGTTTTCCGCCAGCATTTCGGTGGGTAAAAAAGTAATTTTCTCCCCCGCCAAAGCATCAATCACCGCCTCATCACGCAGCAGCTTTTCGCGCCCGGGGCTACTGGCAAGGTCGGCGGTGGGCTTGGGTTGCAGCAAGGCGGGCAAACCAAGCCGCTCACTGGCACTGCGCCACAGGTTAATGCTGTGCTGGAAAAGCGACGGCAACCCCCCATCGGCATTAATGGAAACCAGCTCCGGATTCATCGGCAAAATCCCCCGTGCGGGCTGCGGCACCAGCACCACCGGCAGCCCTTTATGCTGAATTTCCAGCGCCAGCAACAGCGCCGCAGGCCCATGGCCCACAATCACAATCGGCTTGCTCGCATCCATCTGCACATCGTCCATGCCATCAATCTGCCGCCACCTCAGGCGCCAAAGCAAGCACGGCTTGACGTCCCCCGCCACAGCAAGCAAAGTGCCGCGATGCCAAAGCCACACCTGCCCAACTCCAACCACACCCACATCCTCAGCGGCCTACCGCTGCGCGATGCCCTGTTGGCGCAGGTCAAAGCCCAACTCCAAACCCACCGCCTCACCCCTTCATTGCATATCATTCAAGTGGGCAACAATCCCGCCAGCACCGCCTACATCACTCGCAAACAAGCTGCCTGCGCCCAAGTCGGCATCACCAGCCAGTTGCACCAACTGCCCGAAACCACCGCCGAATCCACCCTCGCCACCACCATCAAAAAACTCCAAACCAGCCACCATCCCACCGCCATCATCATCCAAACCCCATTGCCCGTCGGCTGGAACACCCCAGCCGCGCTCAACCTCGTCCCCGCCGCACAGGATGCCGACGGCCTCAGCCACAGCAGCATCGCCCTGCGCCAAAACCAAAGCCCCACCGTGCTGCTGCCCGCCACGCCGCTTGCCGTGCTGCGCCTGCTGGAACATGCGGGCGTGCAATTGGCAGGCACCCCCATCGCCGTCATCGGTAAAGGCATGGTCGTCGGCGCCCCGCTGCGCCACATGCTCAGCCAAGCCGGCGCCCACGTTATCGGTATCGATAAATCCACCGCTAACCCCGCCCAAAAATGCCAACAAGCCCAAGTGGTGGTCAGTGCGGCTGGCGTGCCCAACCTCGTCACCGCCGCATGGCTCACCAAGGGCGCCGTTGTCATAGATGTCGGCATCACGCGCCAAGCCAGCAAACTGGTCGGCGATGCCAATGCAAGTAGCCTCCAAAATCACGCCCGTATCCTCACCCCCGTCCCCGGCGGCGTCGGGCCAGTCACCGTCGCCAGCATCCTCACCAACGTTGCGGACGCCGCCTTCCAGCAAGCCAACCTCCCCCGCCCACAGTGGCATATCCCCCGCGCCACCATCCCACTGTCCGCATATTAACCACCGCACATTGACGCGCCAAACCCCACCCCCCATAATCCCCCCAATAAAAATTAAAAACTCAAAATAAATCAGGAGCCTTCCATGCCCCACATCCGCCCTATGTATAGCCTCATCATCGCCCTCACTCTCGCCGCCCCCATTGCCATCGCCCAAGAAACCCCGGTCGTTGAAGACCACAGCGCGCATATGATGGCCACCCCCGCCCCCGCCGCCCAAACGTCCTCCACCCAAGCCTTCCTCCAAGCCAACGATAAAATGCACAAAGGCATGAACATCACCTTCACCGGCGATGCCGACACCGACTTCATCATGGGCATGATTCCCCACCACCAAGGCGCCATCGACATGGCCAAAGTCGTCATCAAACACGGCAAAGACCCCGAAGTGAAAATGCTCGCGAATGACATCATCAAAGCCCAAGATAAAGAAATCCGCTGGATGCAAGACTGGCTCGAACTCCACGGCCCCAAAACCACCACCAGCCCCGCCACCACGCCTGCGGCTGCCCAAGCTGCGGTGTTGGATAGCATGGAAAGCCAAATCCAAGCCGCCCAGCAAAAGGTCAACGAAATCGAAAAACGCATCGAAGCCAAACCCGCAATGCCGATGTTAGAACCAACTCTCGAAACCATGCCAGAAAGCATCGTTCCAGCAACCACAACCCCCACCACCATCTCCCCAACCGTTACCAATAAAACCACCAAAGTCACCACCGAAATGATCCAAAAAGATACCGAAAAACTCATGGCCCCCATCGCTGCCGAAGTCGCCACCGAAGCCTCTGCCACCATCAAAACCGTGTCCGAAAAACTCGACGAAATCAGCCCCGAAGCTGCCAACTCAGGCATGATGCCCGAAGAAGATCCCACCACCTTCCGCCAACCCGGCATGTCCTACTGATAAAGTGACCGCGCAGCGGTCATGCCGGCGAAGGCCGGTATCCACGAAAACAGATTATATGAGTAGCACAACACTCAATAAAATCCTGTAAAAAAAAAGGGAAAAACCTACCCCTTCTTCATATTCATCATTAACACCCCCCCCACCCCCAATAAAGCCAAAACCAGCCCCGCCGCCTGCCCAAAATTGGCCGAAAAATGGAAAATCATCGTCGCCAACCCCATCATCCCCACCGGCAGCAGCACCATCATCATACCACCAGCCCCCTTGTCATGAATTGCCATATTGCCAAACTTTTTCGGGTCGTGTTTACGCCCCCGCTCCAACGCCTCACGCTGGTTGGCCAGCAGGCCAAAGCGCGGGTCATCAATCAACCGTAACGCCCCCTCAAAAGCGGCAATAATCTCATAAAAACTGGCAAATCCACCACGCCGCGCCGTCTCGGCAATCAGTTCGCTGGCCAGTGGGTTAATTGCCATCGGCAGCTGCCAGCGCCGGTAAAAATGGTTGTAGGGGATTAAATTCGGCGTAAACCGCTGCCGTGGCTTGTTGCTGCCAATGCCTGCCGCCAGCAAATGGTCCATCTGCCAGTTGGTCAGCCACGGTTTTATGTCTGCCCACACAGTCGGCTTAATCCGCTCTTTCTCCATCACTTTCAGGCTATTCAGCAGTTTGTCGCAGTGGGCCAGTAGCGGCCCATCGCTCACCGTTTCATCGGCGGGCAGCAAATAGGGCAGCCGCACGTCCTTAAACGGCGTCACCACCATCGCCCACATATACCAATAATTCAGCGTGCTATCCTGCAGCAGCATCCGCAGTTCTTGGTCGGGGAACACATTCTCCCGCCACGCCCGCCCATCCAGCGCCATATAAAACAGCACTTGGTCAAAGCTTGGCGTGGGGCACACCTGCGCCATGGTGTTCAAAAACCTCACCCGCACAAACCACCCCATGCTGCCGGTTTGCAGCGGCAGTTGGCGCATGCTGCGCGCCACTTCGCTATAGTTTTCATAGGCAAGGTGCAAATTCTTTTCAACCTCATCCACCAGTTCCAGCTGTGGCTTGGGTAAATTCACCGCATGCACCAATTGGGGGTGGAACCACACCACATACAGCGCCGCCCCCCCCAGCGCCCGCAGCGTCACATCGCGCATCGCCTCAAACTCCGCCGTTGTCCATACATCGGGGGTTATGCTCGCCAGCAGCGCCCACACCCGCAGCGGCAGGGTGCCATGGCTTAGCAAACCATCCTT
This sequence comes from Pseudomonadota bacterium, assembly GCA_009927255.1. Lineage (GTDB taxonomy): Bacteria > Pseudomonadota > Alphaproteobacteria > UBA2136 > UBA6156 > RFNJ01. The sequence goes on from RFNJ01000096.1 coordinate 7,963, forward strand.
GCCCATCAGGTTTTTTGGCTCCAGCACACCCGTCTCGCGTACCCACTCCAGCACGCGCTCGTGGCCAAAGTGGCGCTCACTGCTTAGCGCCAAGTAGCGGTAAAACATTAAGCGTTCGGGCCGTATCTTCTCGCTAAAAATCATGCTGCGCTGGGCAAATTCCCGCGCCTCTGGCAGCATGGTCGGGGCTTGGTTGTTGGTCAAATAATATAAAACTTGGCTCAAAAGGGCTAAAATGGTGTGGTTATGCGGGTCACCCTGCAGCACATTTTTCAGCAAGGTCACGGTGTCCATTGCCCGCCCCGCCTCAAAGGCCCGCACTGCCTGCTGTAGCTTGCTTAAAACGGGTAATGAAACATTCATCCGCTCACTCTGTTCCCGTGTCATCAGCTCCAGCTCATTGTGCATCAGCGCAAAGCAAACCGCCGCTGGCCCTTGCAGCTTGTCGGTGGCACGGGTGGGGATAACCTGCGCCATCTCCTGCCACCGTACCAACATGCCATTCAGCAAGCCATCCGGCGCCTCGGCCATTGCCCGTGGCGCGCTAAATTGCCCCCTGTCAGCCACCGGCACCGCCTGCTCCGCCAACGCCGTACTGGGCTGTTCAATCACCGGCTCTGCCGCTGCCACATAGCGCCGTTGGTCGGCCAAAACTGCGCGCTGCACTTTGCTGAAAAACGCCAATACATCACGGCTAACCGGAATCAACACCCGCCGCCCATGCTCGTCATCGGCGCTACGGCTTTTTTCAATCCGCAGGTTGCGGCGTTCCTGCTGGCGCTTATCCACCTGTCGGCGCAGGGTGGCCAGGGTGTTGCGCATCTCTGCCAGGCTCATGGTCGCACCGTCACGGCCCGGGTTCCGCCAGCCCGCGTTCAATCCTTGCGCTCACATAGGCCAGCACGTCGCTCAGTTTTTCCAGCGGAATCCCCCCGCTCCCCACCCGAATGCCATTCACAAACACCACCGGCATATCCCCACCGGCCGCAAACGTCCGCGCCAGCAACGTGTCGGCGTCTAGTTCCCGATAAAACCGCCGCGCATCCGTCATCATCAAGCTGCGCACATCGCGCTCGCGCAATCCACTTTTAATTAACGCATCAAACAACCCTTCGCTGGTGGTGGGCTTGCTTTCAATCATCGTGGCCCTAAAGTCCCAATACTTCTGCATCCGCCCCGCCACTTTGCCATAAAACGCGGCTTGATTGCCCTCACTCCCCGCCACACCGCTGGCATTGCTGGCGGCATAAATGCTCAGCACTTGGGTCTGGCTCACAAAGTCATGCAACGCCGCATCAATCCGCCCCAGCGTCTCATGGCACTTGCTGCACCCCACGTCCTCAAAAATCACCACCTGAATCGGCGCCCCATTCTCCCCCTTGCTCGGGCTGTGGGCATAGGGGATGATATTAAACCGCTGGTCCAGCAACATCTGCCACTCTGGCCCCTGCAATTGCTCAGGGGTCGTCTCCGCACGGTCTTTCGCCAGTTGCTCGGTACGGGTCAGCACTTCCTTGCCACCAATCGTTATTTTCGGCACCGCAGCTGGCTTGGCTGCCTCGCCCTCTTTCGCCGCTCCACCGCCATGGCCATCGCCTTCCTTTTTCTTCGGCGCACCGCCCGCCGCTGGCTCAATCTCCGCCAAAGGCTGCGGTTCAAGGGTCGCAAAATTCTCCGGCACAAAAGGCCGCCGCCGCTTGGGCGCCGTCGTTAGGGCAGGGGCCACAGTCGCCGAAACCTCCCCCTCCCGCACCGCCAAAATATCTACCCGCTGCCCCCGCAAGCCATAGCGCACAGCCTCGCCCGCCGTATCAAACAGCTCATTGCCAGCCAGCGCCACCGCAGGCAGCGCGCCAACCGTCAGTAAAAGCAGCAACATTTTTCCCATTGTTGTCCCCACTCTAGCCAAAATCCCCCGCCACGTCGCCCCCCAAAGGCCCCAAGTCCCTCAACCAACCGCGCCACCTGTTGCCAAGCCCCTACACTTGCCCTAAAAAGAAAATCAGCCAACACCAACCGAAAGACCACAAAATGCCCTTCGTCGTCACCGGAAAATGCATCAAATGCCGCTACACCGATTGCGTCGAAGTCTGCCCCGTCAACTGCTTCTACCAAGGCGAAAACATGCTGGTCATCAACCCCGATGAATGCATCGATTGCGGCGTGTGCGAGCCCGAATGCCCCATCGAAGCGATCAAAAGCGACGAAGAACTCAAGCCCGAAGAACTGCACTGGGCCAAAATCAACCAAAAATTCAGTGGCTTATGGCCCAACATCCAAAACAGTGTTGGCCCCCTGCCCGAAGCCGAAGCCTACGCCAACCAATCATCCGAAGACAAAAAGCCCCTGCTCAGCGAAAAATCGGGCGGCTAACCAAAATTCTGCACGCATCTATCCGCCGCCCAACATATAAGCAACAACCCCAATTCCCCCAAAATTTCTGGCATTGAATCCCTTGCCGTGAAGGCGTATCAAACCTGTGTAAGTCATTAAATATCCGTTTCCCTAAGCGCACATCAACAGGAGCAATCCATGTGCCAAATCATCCCCAATGTGGTGAGTGACGCAAGCAAGGTGGTCTTTCCTCAAAATCCTACCACTACCTGCCCCACACGTCTCGCCCAACTGCTCAACGAATACCTCACTCAGCAGGGCGAAGTCGTCGGCTGCACTGCAAAGCAGCAACTCAGCACGGTCTGCCAGTCTGCTATCAAGCTGGCAGCTCAAACTGAAGCCGACCGCCGTCAAAAACTCTCACAAGCCGCCTAACAGCGGCAGAAGGGAACAAACGAAAAAAGCCTTTTGCTCCCAGCAAAAGGCTTTTTTACTTGCTAAATGAAGATAGGTTGGTTATTCCAACAACTGTAAATATCTGCATAGATAGCGTTCCAACTCCAACCACTACGGAGCAAAACCATGACAATCTCATGGGGAAGTCTGTTTCTGCTGGCACTCAAAATGCTCAAAATGGCCAAATCACTTAAGGTCATTTTGGCGGCAGGAAGTGCCACAGCCTACGCATGGCTATTTTCCTGGGAAGTTGCCTTTGTGCTCATGTGGGCCATTGGCATCCACGAAATGGGTCACGTCTACGGAATGCGCCGCTGCGGTATACCCACCAAAGGGTTCTACTTTGTCCCTTTTCTTGGTGGTGCCGCAATTGGCGAAGCTGCGCGCACGGAATGGGATGATGTTTACGTTACGGCAATGGGCCCTACCTGGGGGCTTATCAGTTCCCTGCCGTTCATCTTCATGTGGCAAGTTACGGGTGAAGTTAAATGGGCTGGATACTCAACACTTATCCTACTCATTAACCTGATTAACCTGCTACCCATCATGCCACTTGATGGTGGTCGTCTCACCAAGTCACTCGTCAGTTCAGGGGGCAGCACAGCACTCTGGATTTACCTGTTTTTGTTATGCACGGCTGGCTTCTGGTTCATGTGGGTAAACGGTCTCTATCTGTTTCTTGGCCTTAGCATCATTGGTGCCTTGGAAGTCGTAGCTGAGGCCCGCCGCAGCAAAAGCGAACGACGCCCAGCTCTCTCAAGCCTCGAATGGGCCGTCACAGCCAGCTGGTTTATAATCTTAGCAGCGGTCTTGTATGGCATCATCCTAGCCTTCCAAAGTGTGGAAGGCGCTGGGCTGGTAGCCAAAGTGCTTAAGTCAACTTAAGCAAGATATGCCGAGTCACGATAACCAAAAACAGGGGGCTTATGGCCCCCTGTTAGTTGTTTGTGCCTTCCTCAATCCACCCGCACCTTCACCACTACCCCGCGCAACCAAGCCCCCAGCGCCGGCACAATCTTCGCCAAAACATCGGCAAAGTCGCCCAACAGTTGCCGGCGGCTCGGCACATGCTGCTGGTTCAGCACCAGCCCATGCAGCGCCGCACCGGCCAGCAGCAAGCTATCCGCCGCCCGCTTGGCATCATCGGCCAACGTGTGCTCTTGTTGCAGCACCAAGGCCACGCGGGCACCGGCCACCGCCACCGCCATCGCATCCACGTTACCGCGATTCACCGCCGCCAGCGGGCTGGCATCCACAATCACCACATCAGCAAGCTCACCCACCGCATCCATCAACCGCGCCAAGCCACCCGGCTCACCCAGTTGGTTCAACGTCTCAGGGTGCCGCGGCGCAGGCAGCACCATCAAGTTCTTAATCCCCACCACTGGCTGCAACGGATTCCACACCTTCAAGCTCTCGCCCTTGCCCACCTTAGCAGGCTTCTTGCCCGCCACATCGTCCTGCGGCGGCATGCTCCAAGCCTCACCGCGCACTTGCAACAGGTGCGATACATCGCGGTTCTTCAAGTTCAAATCCACCAACGCCACGGTTTTGCCCATAGTGGCAGTTTTTTCAGCCAGCAGCAGCGCCAGCAAACTACTGCCTTCAAGCCCATGCACACCCAGTAGCACCAACGGCCCGCGCAAACCACGCAGCAATGCTTGTTGAATCCGCCCCACCTCACTAAACTGCGCTGGCCGCAAAATCTTCTTCTGCGCCGTCACCACCACACCCGAACGCCCACTCTCCACCCGCCCCAGCCACGGCAAGCTGCCTGCCAGCGGGATGCCACATGCCTTCGCTGCCTCTGTCGCATTCTTAATCCCCGGCACGCGGCGGCGCGGATACACCATCACCACCCACCCCAGCAACAAGCCCAACAACCCACCCCACATCGCCGCTTGGCTCAAACGCCAGCTCAGCGGCGGCTGCGCAATCATCGTCGCAGGCTCGGCAAACCACAGCAACGCTTGGCTGCCATTGCGCTGAAAAGCCGTGTTCACCAGCCGTAAATCAGTCTGCAACTGCACAATCTGCGCCGCCAACTGCTGTTTACGCAACGCCAAAGTCGGGTCAGCCGCCATCGGCACTGTCGGTGTCACCAAGCCCGCAGGCGCCGCAGCCTGCTCAACAGTTGCCCGCAGTTCTTGCTGGCTCTGTGCTAAAAGTTGCTCAATCCGGCTGCGTTCAGGCGCCAACACTTCCTGAATAAAATTGAACGCCACTGCATCCAGCAACTGCTCCAACCCCTGCCGCTCATGGCTACGCAAGCCAATCCCCATAAAGTGATCATTAAAAATTTTCAGGCTCACTTGCCGTGGCTCAATTTTCGCCCCCAGCTCATGCCCCGCATCGGCCAGCAGTTCAGGCTTGGTCAGCATCGCATAAAGCGCCTCGCGGTGCCCACCGGCGGTAATTTTCTGCAGCAGCGGCGCCTTGGCCTGCTCACTTTGCAGTTGCAGCAGCACGCGCGCTTCATAATGTTGGGGGGTCAGCAACACTTGGCCCATCGCCAGTAAAGCACCAAAAATCAGCGGCAATACCAACTTCAACCGCCAGCGCCAAATTTCTGCCAAAGCCACCAAAAACCAAGCCATCATGTTATTCCTTATTATTAATTATCCCCAAAATACCCCAAGCCCCATCGTCCGCCAAGCCACCCCCACCACACATCTGCCCGCAAAACATACATTAAAACATACATCAATCAATGCCTTGACATCCTCCCCCAATCCGCCTAAAAGCCCCCCACCACCCCCGAAAAAGTGCATCAGGCGTGGGAGCAACCAATGCGAAAGTAACCAAAATGGCTAAAAAAATCATCGGCTTTGTCAAGCTGCAGGTGCCTGCAGGGCAAGCCAACCCGGCCCCTCCGGTCGGTCCGGCTCTTGGTCAAAAGGGCCTTAACATCATGGAATTCTGCAAAGCGTTCAACGCCGCCACGCAGCAAAAGTTCGCCCCCGGCACCCCCGTGCCCGTGGTGATTACGGCTTATGCGGACAGAACCTTCACCTTCGAAATGAAGACCCCACCGGCCACCTGGTATCTCATGCAAGCGGCCAAAATTCAAAAGGGCGCCGGCACACCGCAAAACCCTATTGGCAAGGTTAAAAAGGCCGATATCAAAAAAATCGCCGAAGCCAAAATGGCTGACCTCAACGCGGAAGACATCAACGCAGCCATGAAAATCATCGAAGGTAGCGCCCGCTCCATGGGCCTCACCGTGGTGGAATAAGGAGAATCATCATGGCAACCAAAAAATCACCCGCAGCCGCCGCCAGCAAAAAAGCTGGCAACAAGCTCACCGCCGCCAAACCCAAAAAGGTTATTCCGGCGTACGATAAACTCAAGCCCTATCCTTTGGCCGAAGCAGTTGAATTGCTGCAAAAAATGCCCAAGGCCAAGTTCGATGAATCGGTCGACGTCGCCTTTAATCTGGCCGTAGACCCCAAATATAACGACCAAATGGTCCGCGGTGTCGTCACCCTGCCCCACGGCACGGGTAAAGTGCTGCGCGTCGCCGTCTTCGCCAAAGGCCAAGCGGCCACCGATGCCAAAACCGCCGGTGCCGATGTGGTCGGCGCCGAAGACCTCGCCGACAAAATCAATGAAGGCTTCCTTGATTTCGACCGCGTCGTCGCCGCACCCGACTGCATGGCCATCGTGGGTCGTGTCGCCAAAATCCTCGGCCCCAAAGGCCTGATGCCCAACCCTAAGCTGGGCACGGTTACCCCCAACGTGGCCAAGGCGGTGAAGGATGTCAAAGGCGGCATGGTGGAATTCAAGGTGGAAAAAGCCGGTATCATCCACGTTGGCGTTGGCCGCCGCAGCTTCAGCGCTGCCCACTTGGCTGCCAACATCAAAACGCTGGTCGATGCCGTCAAGGCCGCCAAACCAACCGGCGCCAAACAAACCTACATGCTGCGGCTGTCCATCAGCTCCACCATGTCCCCCGCCGTGCGGATCGACCTCTCCAGCATCTAAGCTGAAGCAGTCACCCACAGCAAAAAGGCCCCCAATCGGGGGCCCTTTCTCGTTATCGTAAAAAGGCCGTGCAAACCCTTAAAGTGCCTGCAAAAGCCGAGAAAGCATCTCCGGCTCTAGGACCGGCATTTCAAGGCTATCTGTTTCGTGGCGCAGTTTGGGTAACTGCGCCTGGCTTTTTTCTGTTCTTACTCCTAATATTTCGCAGCCACGGTAGCCTGGTAAGTTGCTGGCTCTCTCCAGCAGACGCCCGGTTAGGTTGCAAAATATTGTTGGATCGTCTCCCGTTTGCGCATTGATGAACCAAGGTAGTGCATCCAGAGCGATGATATCAGATGAAGTTGCAACAAGAATCTCGGCTGGAGATGTCACAGCCCATAGCTCACCATGGCGGTACATAATCCAGCGAAACTTTCGCTTTTTATTACTATCCAGCTGCATAAATCTTGCCGACAAATGGTTTAGCTGGCTAATGTAAACTCCTGCTTCATGCGAAAGCGCGTTACTCTTACCCATCGCCGTCTCCTTAAGCTGGCGTTACACGTTAGGCGCTCAGAGGTTCTAAACAGTCATGTATTTCAATCTCATCATACCGCTATCTCCCTCAAACTCAACTTTTTTATTGCCCTCCTCCCAAAAACCCGCTACAAGCCCCCCATCACCTGAAGACCGTCGGCGCCCATGTCACGCAGCAATGTGGGGCTTAATCAAGAGAAATCTTGGCCAACCGAGGGGGAATCGCCGCCAAAACGCAAGGCCCCAAGCCTCAGCCAACTGGCCCAGTTTCCATATTCAGCAAGGTGAGCATAGCCGCATGGGGCGGCAATGCACATAAACCAGGTACTGTTAACAAAGGGAGAATGCCGAGGCGAAAATGTGGCTTTTCGAGAACCGCAGCGCAGTTTATATATCAATAAATGAGCAGCGTAAGCGCAGAAAAGACACATTTGCAGACCGGCAGGCGAACCTTTGCTAACAGTACCGAATCGGAAGGTTATATCTCTATGGATAGAAACCAAAAGCAGGCCTTTATCAGCCAGCTGAATGCCGACCTTGCCCAGGCCAACGCCCTGGTTGTCGCCCACTATCGCGGCACCACGGTGAAGGAAATCACCGCGCTACGCCGCAGTATGCGTGCCGCCGGTGGCAAGGTACAGGTGGCCAAAAACCGGCTCGCCAAAATCGCCTTTAAGGGCACTCCGTTTGAAGCTACCGTCAGTTCGCTGATGGTCGGCCCAACCGTGCTTGCCTACAGTGCCGATGCTGTCGCCGCCGCCAAAATCACCCAAAAGTTCGCCGATGGTAACGATAAGTTCACCATCCTCGGCGGTGCCTTGGGCGAAAAGGCGCTGGATGCCGCAGGCATCAAGGCGCTCAGCAGCTTGCCAAGCCTGAACGAACTGCGCGGCAAACTGGTCGGCCTCTTGCAGGCACCGGCCACCAAGCTGGCAGGTATCACGCAAGCTCCCGCGGGCCAAATCGCTCGTGTGGTCGGCGCTTATGCCACCAAGGCTGCCTAAATCAACAACTAAACCAACCTAAAGGAAACCTAAAATGTCTACCAATCTCAACCAAATCGTCGATCAACTCAGCGCGCTCACCGTCTTGGAAGCCGCCGAACTCAGCAAAATGCTGGAAGAAAAGTGGGGCGTTAGCGCTGCTGCTCCTGTGGCTGCCGCCGCTCCTGCTGCTGGTGCTGCTGCACCTGCTGCCGAAGCACAAAGCAGCTTCAACGTCATGCTGGCTGCCAGCGGCGACAAGAAAATCGACGTCATCAAAGTCGTGCGCGAACTCACCGGCCTGGGCCTGAAGGAAGCGAAGGACCTCGTCGAAGGCGCCCCGCAAATGTTGAAAGAAGGCGTCGCCAAAAAAGACGCCGAAGAAATGAAGAAAAAGCTGGAAGCCGTCGGCGCCAAAGTCGAACTCAAATAGTTCGCCTAACGCTAAGAACAGGGGCCATCAGGCCCCTGTTTTTATAAAGCAATGCAAAGACGGCGTAGCCGTCATCCCACCCCCATGCGCACCCAACTCGTAAAAGCACAAAAGGTTCCCATGGGGGTAGGGATCCAAGGGGGGCTTGCCCAACTCATACCTACTATCATTTCTCAACAGTATCTCGGTGTCACCCCGGGGCATGGCTGGGCCGATTTTTTTTACTATCAAAAAATCGGGGTGCCCAGCCTGAGCCCGGGGTTACAAAAACACCTTGACACCCTCCGCCCCCCCCAGCTACAAGCACTCACCACTCTGCTTCAGCACCGTGGTATGCCTCACGCAGGCATCATGCTCACCGGATTTCAGCGGTAAGCCCCAAAGCATTCAAATATAAAGGGGAAAATAGGCATGTCAACATCGTCCGCACCACTCTCGCTCACCGAACGCAAGCGCATCCGCAAAAACTTTGGCAAGCTCGAAAGCGTCGCCCAAATCCCCAACCTGCTGGAAATGCAGCAAGTGTCGTACGACCTCTTCTTGGCCGAAAAGCGCCAATCGAAAGAAACCTTCTATACGCTCGACGGCGCCTTCAACAGCATCTTCCCCATGAAAGACAACGCTGGCATCGCCGAACTCGAATACGTCGGCTACCGCTTGGAAGACCCCAAGTTCGATATCGATGAATGCCGCACCCGCGACCTCACCTTCGCCGCCCCCTGCCGCGCCACCCTGCGCCTCACCATTTGGGATGTCGACCACACCACCGGCGCTCGCAGCGTCAAAGATATTAAAGAGCAAGAAGTTTACTTGGCCGACGTCCCCCTGATGACCCAAAACGGCACCTTCATCGTCAACGGTACCGAACGCGTGGTGGTCAGCCAAATGCAACGCAGCCCCGGCGTGTTCTTCAGTCACGATGAAGGCACCACCCACAGCAGCGGCAAGCTGCTGTTCAGCGGCCGCATCATCCCCGTGCGCGGCAGCTGGCTGGATTTCGAATTCGACCACAAAGACAACATTTATGTGCGGATAGACCGCAAGCGCAAACTCCCCGCCACCGTCATTCTGCGCGCTTTGGGCCTCAGCACCCAACAAATCCTCGATACCTACTACGACAAAGTCAGCGTCCGTGTCACCGCTGGCAAAGCGAAGCCAAAAGCCAAGGTAGAGGAACAACCAGCCGAAGAACCCAAAACCAAAAAAGGCAGCAAAGCCGCCAAGGCCAAAAAAGTTGAGGCGAAAGCCGAAACCCCAGCGAAGGCTGGGGGCAGCAAAGCCGCCAAACCAAAATCAGTCAAAGCCAAAAAAGCCGTCACCGAAGCCGTTGAACTCACTGGCACCTACGCCCTGGCGTTCGAACCGATGTTCTACGAAGGCGTTAAATTGATGGCCGACTTGGTCGATGCCGACAAAGGCAAAGTGATTGCCGAAGCCGGTAAAAAGCCAACCCGCCGCCAAATCAAGCAAGCGCAAGAATCCGGCGTCAAGTGGGTCGTCCAAACCACCGAAGACCTCAAAGGCCGCTTCTTGGCCCAAGAGCTGACTGATAAAGAAACCGGCGAAGTCCTGTTCGACGCCGGCAGCGAAATCACCGACCAAGTCCTCGCCGCAGTCGAAAAGTTGGGCCTGAAGGAATTCAAAATCCTCAAAATCGACCACTTGAACGTCGGCGCCTACATCCGCAACACCCTGCAAATCGATAAAACCAGCACCCCCGAAGAAGCGCTGGTGGAAGTCTATAAAGTGATGCGCCCCGGCGAACCACCCACGGTAGAAACCAGCACCAAGCTGTTCAATAGCCTGTTCTTCGACGCCGACAAGTTCGACCTGTCCGCCGTCGGCCGCATGAAAATGAACGCCCGCTTCGGCCTCAAAACCCCCGACGACGTCAAAATCCTCAAAAAGGAAGACCTCATCGAAACCCTCCGCGCCTTGCACCGCATCAAGGATGGGCTGGAGCCCGTGGACGACATCGACCATTTGGGCAACCGCCGCGTGCGTCTGGTGGGCGAATTGATGGAAAACCAAGTCCGCATCGGCCTCCTGCGCATGGAACGTTCGGTGAAGGAACGCATGGGCAGCACCGAAATCGGCAACATGATGCCCAACGACCTCATCAACAGCCGTCCGCTGTCGGCAGCCCTGCGCGAATTCTTCGCTGGTAGCCAGCTGTCCCAATTTATGGACCAAACCAACCCACTGTCCGAAGTCACCCACAAGCGCCGCTTGTCAGCCCTCGGCCCAGGTGGTCTCACCCGCGAACGTGCTGGGTTTGAAGTCCGCGACGTGCACACCACCCACTATGGCCGCATCTGTCCGGTGGAAACGCCCGAAGGTCCAAACATCGGTCTTATCAACAGCTTGGCTACCTACGCCCGCATCAATAAGTACGGCTTTATTGAAACCCCGTACCGCAAGGTGGAAAACGGTAAAGTCACCGATAAAGTGGTGTATATGTCCGCCATCGAAGAAGGCCGCGAAGTGGTCGCCCAAGCGAACACCGAACTCACCGACAAAGGCCAAATCAAAGATGACTTCGTGGTCAGCCGCAAACAAGGCGAAACCTTGTTAATTCCCAAGGCCGAAGTCACCTACATGGACGTCTCGCCCAAGCAAGTGGTCTCCATCGCCGCCGCCCTGATTCCCTTCTTGGAACACGACGACGCCAACCGCGCGCTGATGGGCAGTAACATGCAACGCCAAGCCGTGCCCTTGGTGCGGACTGACGCCCCGCTGGTCGGCACCGGCATGGAAGCAACTGTCGCGAAGGACAGCGGCATCACCACCGTCGCCAAACGCAACGGTGTGGTGGATAGCGTCGACGGCTCGCGTATCGTGGTGCGCGCCACGTCCGATGTCCAAGCTGGCCAAAGCGGTGTCGATATCTACCGCCTCACCAAGTTCCAACGCTCCAACCAATCCAGCTGCCTCAACCAAAAGGCACTGGTCCGCGCAGGCGACGTGGTCAAAAAAGGCGATGTCCTCGCCGACGGCCCCAGCACCGATTTGGGCGAACTCGCATTAGGCCGCAACGTGGTCGTCGCCTTCATGCCCTGGAACGGCTATAACTTCGAAGACAGTATCCTCATCTCCGAGCGCATCGTCCGCGAAGACATCTTCACCTCCATCCACATCGATGAATTCGAAGTGATGGCGCGCGATACCAAACTCGGCAGCGAAGAAATCACCCGCGACATCCCGAATGTGGGCGAAGAAGGCCTGCGCAATATCGATGAAGCAGGCATCATCCGCGTGGGTGCAGAAGTCAACGCAGGCGATATCTTGGTCGGTAAAATCACCCCCAAAGGCGAAAGCCCGATGACGCCAGAAGAAAAACTGCTGCGCGCCATCTTCGGTGAAAAAGCCGCCGACGTCCGCGACACCTCCCTGCGCCTCAGCCCCGGGCTGAACGGTACAGTAGTTGGCGTCAAAATCTTCAACCGTCGCGGTGCTGAAAAAGACACCCGCACGTTGGAAATCGAAGAAGCCGAAATCGCCAAACTCACCAAAGATACCGACGACGAACGCCGGGTCTTGGAAGGCGACGCTTTCGACCGCCTGAAGAAGCTGCTGGTCGGCAAAAAGGCCGATGCCCCCGCCAAAGGTAAAAAGTCCGCAATTGCTAAGGGCAAAACCATCACCGTCGACATGCTGGAAGACATGAAGCCTGCCGAATGGTGGACGATCAGCGTGGCCGATGACAAAGCCCAAAAGCAAATCGAAGCCCTGCGCGCCAACTTGGATAAATCCCTGTCCGCCCTGCGCAAACGCTTCGATGAAAAAACCAGTAAAATCCGCCAAGCCGATGAACTGCCCCCCGGCGTGCTGAAAATGGTCAAAGTCTTCGTGGCGGTTAAGCGTAAGCTGCAACCCGGCGATAAAATGGCGGGCCGCCACGGTAACAAAGGCGTGATTTCCAAGGTCAACCCCATCGAAGACATGCCGTTCCTCGAAGATGGCCGTCCCGTCGATATGGTGCTGAACCCCTTGGGCGTGCCAAGCCGCATGAACGTCGGCCAAATCTTGGAAGCGCACTTCGGGTGGGCTGCCTATAGTGTGGGCCGTAAAATTGCTGCCCTGCTGGCCGAAGCCAACCAAGGCAAGAAGCCAAACACCAAAGAGCTGCGCAGCTATCTGTCCGAACTCTACGACAGCAAAGAAACCAGCAAATCGCTGAACGACCTCGACGATGCCGAACTGCTGGAAATGGCCCGCAACCTCAGCAAAGGCCTGCCCGTCGCCTGCCCGGTGTTCGACGGCGCCAGCGAAGAAGCCATCACCAACCTGCTGAAGGAAGGCGGCTGTGATGTCTCTGGTAAAACCCAACTGTTCGATGGCCGCACCGGCGATGCTTACGAACAAAAAAGCACCGTCGGCGTCATGTACATGCTCAAGCTGCACCACTTGGTGGATGAAAAAATCCACGCCCGCAGCATCGGGCCCTACAGCCTCGTCACCCAGCAACCGTTGGGCGGTAAGGCGCAGTTCGGTGGTCAGCGCTTCGGGGAAATGGAAGTCTGGGCCCTCCAAGCCTACGGTGCTTCCTACACCCTGCAAGAAATGCTCACCATCAAGTCGGATGACGTCTCAGGCCGTACCAAAACCTACGAAGCCATCGTGCGCGGCGAAACCAACTTCGAAGCCGGCGTGCCCGAAAGCTTCAACGTGCTGGTCAAGGAAATCCAAGCCTTGGGCCTCAACGTGGAGCTTATGGAGACAGGGCAGGGGCCAGACCTCCGCACCGATATCGGCCGCCAACCCACCACGCCAAGCCTGCTCGGCGCCACCGGCAACACGCCTCCCAAGCGTAGCCGCCCGGGCCTGCACAAGCTGAACGACTACAACGCCTAAACGGAAGGGATAGAAACCATGCGCCCCGCGAATAATATCATGAACATGTTCCAGCAACCGGTGGTCAAGCAGTTCGATGCCCTGCGCATCGCGCTCTCCAGCCCCGAGCAAATCCGCGCCCAATCCTTCGGCGAAGTCAAAAAGCCCGAAACGATTAACTACCGCACCTTCAAGCCCGAGCACGGCGGCCTGTTCTGCGCCCGCATCTTTGGGCCAGTGAAGGACTACGAATGCTTGTGTGGCAAGTATAAGCGCATGAAGCACCGCGGTATCGTCTGCGAAAAATGCGGTGTGGAAGTGATTGAAAGCAAAGTCCGCCGCGAACGCATGGGCCACATCGAACTGGCCGCACCGGTGGCGCATATTTGGTTCCTCAAGCTGCTCCCCAGCCGCATGGCCGCCTTGCTTGAAATGACGCTGAAGGACTTGGAAGCGATTCTCTACTTCGAAAAATGGGTCGTCACCGAACCGGGCATGACAACCCTGTCCAAAGGCCAGCTGATTAACGAAGAAGAGTTTTACCAAGCCGCCGAACAATTCGGCGAAGACAGCTTCACCGCACAAATCGGTGCCGAAGCCCTGCGCGCCATGCTGCAAGGGATGAACCTGCCGGAACTACAGGCCGAACTCTCCGCCCAACTGACTGAAGACGTGTCAGACATGAAGCGCAAAAAAATCGTCAAGCGCCTCAAAATGATTAACGCTTTCCTCGAAAGCGGCAACAAGCCCGAATGGATGGTGATGGACACCATCCCGGTATTGCCACCCGAACTGCGCCCCTTGGTGCCACTCGACGGCGGCCGCTTTGCGACCAGCGACCTCAACGACCTCTACCGCCGCGTCGTCAACCGTAACAACCGCCTCAAGCGCTTGATAGAGCTGCGCGCGCCCGAAATCATCGTCCGCAACGAAAAGCGGATGCTGCAAGAGTCAGTCGATGCCCTGTTCGACAACGGCCGCCGTGGCCGCGTCATCACCGGCGCCAACAAGCGCCCGCTCAAGTCCTTGGCCGATATGCTCAAAGGCAAATCTGGCCGCTTCCGCCAAAACTTGCTCGGTAAACGCGTCGACTACTCTGGCCGTTCGGTTATTACCGTGGGACCAGACCTCCTGCTCCACCAGTGCGGCCTGCCCAAAACCATGGCGCTGGAACTCTTCAAACCGTTCATCTACCACAAGCTGGAAATGCGCGGCGAAGCCACCACCATCAAAGCCGCCAAAAAAATGGTGGAACGCAAAGAAGATGTGGTGTGGGACGTTCTGGAAGAAGTCATCCGCGAACACCCCGTGCTCCTCAACCGCGCCCCAACTCTGCACCGTCTCGGTATCCAAGCGTTCGAACCGAAGCTGATCGAAGGCAAAGCCATCCAACTGCACCCGCTGGTCACCACGGCTTTCAACGCGGACTTCGACGGCGACCAAATGGCCGTCCACGTGCCGCTCAGTCTGGAAGCCCAAATCGAAGCCCGCGTGCTGATGATGTCCACCAACAACATCCTCAAACCCGCCGACGGCAAACCGGTGATTGTGCCAAGCCAAGACATGATTCTCGGCCTGTACTGGATTTCACTGGCCCGCTTCAATGAACCGGGTGAGAACGGCGCCTACGCCGACCTCGGCGAAATCGAGCACGCCCTGATGTCCAAAGCCGTCAGCCTGCACACCCGCATCAAGTACCGCTTCAAGGGCAAAACCTACGAAACCTCGGTCGGCCGCGCCTACTTGGCCAGCATCCTGCCCATGGGTCAAAATGGCCAATCGCTGCCCTTCAGCCTGATCAATAAAGTGATGACCAAAAAGGAAGTCGGTAAGCTCATCCACGAGGTCTACCTGGCCTGCGGTCAAAAGGAAACCTGCATCTTCGCCGATAAGCTGATGCAACTCGGCTTCCGCTTCGCCGCCAAAGTCGGTATTAGCTTTGGTAAGAATGACATGGTCGTCCCTGCCGACAAAGCCAAAATGGTCAAACACGCTGAAGACGAAGTCCACAAGTTCGAACGTCAGTACCAAGACGGCCTCATCACCGCCGGCGAAAAATTCAACAAAGTTATCGATATCTGGCAGCGCACGTCGGATGCCATTAAGGATAACATGATGAAAGCCATCGGCGACCAACCGCTGAGCGTCGGCAAGGGTAAAGACGCCAAGCAAGTCACCCAGCCCAGCGTCAACCCCATCTACATGATGGCAACCTCCGGCGCCCGTGGTTCAGTGGCCCAGATGCGTCAGTTGGCCGGGATGCGCGGCCTCATGGCCAAACCAAATGGCGAGTTTATCGAAACGCCCATCACCGCCAACTTCCGCGAAGGCCTCACCGTGCTGCAATACTTCATCAGTACCCACGGTGCCCGTAAAGGTCTGTCGGATACCGCGCTTAAAACCGCCAACGCCGGTTACCTCACCCGCCGTCTGGTGGATGCCGCACAAGACTGCGTCATCACCAGCCAAGACTGCGGCACCGAGCGCTTCATCTGGGCGGCGGATATCACCCAAGCCGGCAACGTCATGGAAACCATGGCCGAGCGTATCTTGGGTCGCACCGTGGCGCACGACGTGCTGCACCCCAGCACCGGCGCGCTGCTCATCAGCCGTAACAATATCGTCGATGAAGCCAAGGCGACCGAAATCGAAAACGCCGGTATCGAACGGGTCGCCATCCGCAGCCCGCTCACTTGCGACAATACCGACGGCATCTGCGCCCATTGCTACGGCCGCGATATGGCCCGCAGCACGCCCGTCACTCTGGGCGAAGCGGTGGGTGTGATTGCCGCCCAGTCCATCGGCGAACCCGGCACCCAGCTCACCATGCGGACTTTCCACATCGGTGGTGCCGCCTCGGCGTCAACTGCCCAAAGCAAGGTGGAAGCCAGCAAGGATGGCGTCGTGCAACTGCCCGAAGTCCTCAACACCATCACCAACAGCAACGGCGAAGCCATCGTGATGTCGCGGAATGCCGAACTGACGGTGAACGACGAAACCGGCCGCACCCGTGAAAGCTTCAAGCTGCCTTACGGTGCCCGCCTGCTGGTCAAAAACGGCGCCAAGGTCAAGTCCGCGCAAACACTGGCCGATTGGGATCCCTATACCATCCCCATCATCGTCGAAGCCGCCGGAACCGTGCAATTCCTCGACCTTCAAGAGGGTGTCACCATGCGCGAACAAACCGATGAAACCAGCGGTATCAGCAGCCGCGTGGTGCTCAACTGGAAAGAAACCGCCCGCGCAGTGGATATGAAACCCAGCATCGTCCTGATGTCGGGTAAGGGCAAAAAGTCGGAAGTGGTGAATCTGCCCAACGGCTCCAAGGCGGTCTACGCCCTGCCGGTCGGCGCCATCCTCACGGTGGAAGACGGTCAAGACATCCAAGCGGGTGACATCATCGCCCGGATGCCCAAGGAAGCCCTGAAGTCGAAGGACATCACCGGTGGTCTGCCCCGCGTTGCGGAACTGTTCGAAGCCCGCAAACCGAAAGACAGCGCCATCCTCAACGAAGTCCCCGGCACCGTCAGTTTTGGGAAGGACTTGAAGGGCAAGCGCCGCATCTTGGTCACCACCAAGGCTGAAGACGGCACCGAAGACCAACGCGAATATCTGGTGCCAAAAGGCATCCACCTGAACGTCCGCGACGGCGATTACATCGAAGCTGGCGAAATGCTGGTGGAAGGCGCCATCGACCCTCGCGACATCCTCAAGGCGCAAGGTATCGAAGCACTGGCCGACTACATGATCACCCAAATCCAGGAAGTCTACCGCCTGCAAGGTGTGGCAATTAACGATAAACACATCGAAGTGATTATCCGCCAAATGCTGCAAAAGGTGATGATCACCAAGCCGGGCGAAAGCACCTTCGTGAATGGCGAAATGGCCGACCTGTTCGAAGTGCGCGAAGAAAACGCCAAGCTGATCCAAGCTGGCAAAGTCCCTGCGGACTACGAACTGCACCTGCAAGGTATCACCAAGGCGTCACTCACCACCCGCAGCTTCATCAGCGCCGCGTCGTTCCAAGAAACCACGCGCGTGCTCACCGAAGCCGCAACCCTGGGCAAGCAAGACAACCTCAATGGCCTCAAAGAAAACGTCATTGTCGGTCGCCTCATCCCGGCAGGTACAGGCCGAATGCTCCGCCACATGCGCGCCGGCCAACTGGCCAAGGACGTTACTCCAACCATCGAGTAACACCCCAAACCAGCCCAAAGAAACGGCCCCACAAGGGCCGTTTCTTTTATTAAAAAAACTATTGCTCTCAGGGTGAGTTTACTCAAGTAACCTACGTAGCAACATATTGTTGGCGGTGTGGCCGGGAGCGTTGAGGGTGAGTTTGCCGCGGAGGCATTGGCCGGCGGTGAACATATCGCCCACCGCATCCAGCACCTTGTGGCGCACGGGTTCGTTGGGGAAGCGCAGGCCTTCAGGATTTTGCACTTGGCCATCTTCGCCAAACACCACGGCGTTGTGGAGGCCGCCGCCTTTGATGAGGCCGGCGGCTTGGGCGGCGGCGATGTCTTTTTCCAACACAAAGGTGCGGGCAGGGGCGATTTGGCTGCGGTAGGTGACTTCGTCGATTACCCCGCGCCAGGTTTGCCGCCCCACGGCGGGGTGGGGGTACTCGACGTGGCATTCAATCCGCAGAGCAGCGCGGGCGTCCGGCTCGGCCAGCATCACGCGGCCCGCGTCTTCATGGCGCACGGTGCGTTCAATTTTGAGCCATTGGCGTGGGGCGGAGAGTTCTTCTCTCTCTGCTTTATCAATAAGTTCGACCCATGGCAGGGCGCTGCCGTCGAGGATGGGGACTTCGGGGCCGTCGATTTCTACCAACAGGTTATCTACCCGCAAGCCGTGCAGGGCACTGAGCAGGTGTTCGACGGTGCCGATGGTGGTGCCGTGTGAATTTTCCAGCACCGTGGCGAGTGGGCCGTGCTTGACCAGCTGGGCGCCGGTGATGCCGCTGAGGATGAAATCCCCCTGCCCTGCCTGAAAGCCCTTGCGCCTTAAGACAATACCATGATTTTTGGGGGCAGGGTGGAGGGTGACTTCGGCCATGATTCCGGCGTGGAGGCCGATGCCGCTGACCGACATTTTTTTACGCAGGCTAACTTGCCGAATTGCTTTCAATTTCAATATCTTTCACTGACTTAGGTATCATTGCACAGGGGGAGAGGGAAGTCAAAAAAAGAGGGACTCTGCCCCTCCTTGTTAATTATATAGTTAGTTAGCCTGACGGCGTAGGAAGGCGGGGATTTCGAGGTTGGCGTATTCGTCGGCCTCTTCTTCGCGTTCGCGCTGCTTGGTGGCGAGGGCTTGGGCGAAATCGCGGACTTCAGCCTTGGGGGCTTCTTCGCGGGGGGTTTGGGCTTCGTGCTTGGTGGTTTTCAGTGCGCTTAAATCCACCATGTTGGCTTTTTTGCTGCGGACTTCGCCGAGGCCGGTGGCCACCACGGATACGCGAATACGGCCGGTGACGCTGGCATCGTAAGCGGTACCGAAGATAATGTTGGCTTCGGGGTCAACCTCTTCGCGGATGCGGTTGGCGGCTTCATCAACTTCGTAGAGAGTTAGGTCATCGCCGCCGGTGATGTTGATGAGCACGCCTTTGGCGCCTTGCATAGAGATACCATCCAGCAGTGGGCTACTGATGGCCATTTCGGCGGCGAGAATGGCGCGACGTTCGCCTTCGCTTTCGCCGGTGCCCATCATGGCTTGGCCCATTTCGCTCATCACGGTTTTGACGTCGTTGAAGTCCAGGTTAATAATCCCCGGCACCAGCATGAGGTCTGTCACGCCGCGGACACCTTTGTAGAGGACGTCGTCGGCCATTTTGAAGGCGTCTTGCAGGGTGGTGCGCTCGGTAGCGACGCGGAAGAGGTTTTGGTTGGGAATAACAATGACGGTATCGGCGACGTCTTGCATTTCGGCAATGCCGGCTTCGGCTTGCTTCATGCGGCGGGTGCCTTCGAAGCTAAAGGGTTTGGTGACGACAGCGACGGTGAGAATGCCCATTTCACGGGCCGCACGGGCGACCACGGGAGCTGCACCGGTGCCGGTACCGCCACCCATGCCGCAGGTGACAAACACCATGTGGCTGCCGCGGATGGCTTCGCAGATTTCTTCGTAGCTTTCTTCGGCTGCCGCTGTGCCAATACTGGGGTTGGCGCCAGCGCCCAAGCCTTCGGTAAGTTGTTTGCCCAGTTGAATTTTTACTTCGGCGGGATGGCGCTCGAGCACTTGCAAATCGGTATTAGCCACCGCAAAAGTTGCGCCGCCGAGCTTGGCGCGGATCATGTTTTCTACTGCGTTTCCGCCGCCGCCGCCAACACCCACCACCATGATGCGTGGTTGATGAACGGTTTCCTTTACAACGGCTATATTTAGCGCCATTTTACGTACTTTCTTGTTGGGCCAATCTTTCATTCATCCTACGCTTGGCTGTGCCCGCCCGCCAACCCCTGCGCTGCATTTTTCCGCAGTTAATCCACCTTTCTTAATCCCCCCGATGCTTTAGGGCCACACCGTTAAAGTTGGGTGTGAATTGGTGATGAACGTGGGTGGTTTTTGGTAATGGTTATATGCTTGCTCTTGCCATGATGGGTGGGTCTGTTATGGTGTTTTCTATGCAAAAAATCACTTTTCTAGCGATTGTCACACTGCTAACCGCTTGCGCCCAAAACCCCGCCACCGGCGGCAGCATGTTCACGCTGGTAAGCCAACAGCAAGAACTGGCGATTGGTCAGGCATCTGCTAACTATGACCTTAAGACTTTTGGGATGTATCGGCCGCAAAGCCCGATTACCCGCTATGTTACCAACCTGTGCGATAGGCTATGGAATGTGAGTGAGATGGCGGGGCGGCCTAACCAGTGCATTTTGCTGGATAATCCTGAATTTAACGCCACCGCCACACCGGGATATATTACGGTTTACCGCGGCCTACTGCCCTACGTGAGCAGTGAAGCCGAACTGGCCGCCGTGCTGGGCCACGAGGCTGGCCACAACAATGCCCGCCACATTGCCCAGCGCCAAACCGCGCATACGTTGCTGAATACTGCTATTTTGGTGGGCGTGATTGCCGCGGGGCAGCAAGGTGCATCGCAGCAAGCGGTGGATGGCGGCGTGCAGGCTGCGCAACAGATTGGGAGAGCCGGGCTGATGACCTACAGCCGCGCCAACGAACTGGAGGCCGACGCCCTTGGCCAGCGCTACATGGAGCGCGCCGGCTATGATAAACGCGAGAGTGTGAACATGGTGCGCGGCATGCTGGCCAAAACCGCCTACATGCGCCAGCTAGCCACGGCGCTGAATGGCGGCGAAGACCCGGGCGACCAGCGCAGTATTTTCTCAAGCCACCCTGCCACGCCCGATCGCATCGCCCAAGCCGCCAAGCTGGCGGGCGAACCCGATGGCAGCGTGCGCCTGCCCGCTGGCATTACCCCCGCCACCACCCAAAACGACCCCCAAGGCCGCAAGCGATACCTTGAAATGCTGGATGGCACCACCTTCGGCCCCGCCCGCAAGTTTGGTATAGCGGGTAAGGATTATCTGGCGCTCCCACGCTTCCGCCAACTGCTGGCGTTGCCGCAGGGCTTTACCCTCACGCACGGCGGCGGCGAAGGCCCCGACCCCAACCGTGGCTGGGAGAAAGCTGAAGAAAATCCCGGCTATTGGCAAGGCGCCCACCCGCAAAGTGGTACTACGTTTGAGCTCGAACTTTTCCAAGCCCGCCAAGGCATCAACCCCGGTGCTCTGATGGAGCAACTCTTCCGCCCGTTTGAAGACGGTGGCCTGCAAAAACTGCAACTGGGCGATACCGTGGCCTACACGGGTGCGTTGGCCGAAAAATGGGGCGGCAACAAGCGCATCCGTGCGATTGGTTTTAGCCTGCCGCACCAAAACGCCATTGGGATTATCACCATCACCTTTACCAATGCCCAACAGCAGGCGGCGTATGAAGGCGGGTTCCTGAAAGCCATGCAAAACAGCCAAACGCTCACTGAGGGCCAAGCTGATAAATACCAGCCATTGGTCATCAAAACCTTCACTGCTGCCACTGGCGATAGCATTGTGCGCCACGCACAAAAAGTACCCACTGGCGCCCTGCAAGACGAACTCTTCCGTGCACTGAACAACCTGCAGCCCAACCAAACGCTGCAAGTGGGGCAGGTGTATAAAACCATTGCTGACCCGAACCGCTAGCAGCCCCATGCGCACCGCCAGCCTCCTCTCCCTCGTCATCCCCATGCACAACGAAGCCGAGAGCCTGGGGCAGCTGTTTACCCGCCTGGCAACGGTGCTGGAACCTCTCAAAATCCCCTACGAAATTGTCTGTGTGGATGACGGCAGCCGCGACGGCACGTGGGATACGCTGAGCCTGCTGCGCCGCACCTACCCACAACTGCACCTGATTCGGCTTTCGCGTAATTTTGGTAAGGAAGCCGCGCTGACTGCTGGCCTTGCCCACGCCGAGGGCGATGTGGTGATACCGCTGGATGCCGACCTGCAAGACCCCCCCGAACTCATCCCCGAGCTGTTGCAAAAGTGGAGCGAAGGCGCCGATGTGGTGCTGGCGGTGCGCAAATCAAGGCCGCAGGATACTTGGCTGAAGCGCCATAGTGCCGAAGCCTTCTACCACCTGTTTAACAAGCTCAGCCCCACCAAAATCCACCCCAATGCTGGCGATTTCCGCGCGATGGACAAAGCCGTAGTGCAAACCCTTAGCAACCTGCCTGAAACCGTGCGATTTATGAAGGGCTTGTATGGCTGGGCGGGCTACCCCACTGCGCAAGTAGAATACGTGCGGCCTGAACGTGCTGCCGGCACCACCAAATTCAACTACTGGAAGCTATGGAATTTCGCGCTCGATGGCATCTTCAGCTTCAGCACCACCCCGCTGCGGGTGTGGATGTATGTGGGTCTCACCACCGCCTTTTTAGCACTGGCCTACGGCAGCTGGCTGCTGTTACGCACACTGGTGTGGGGAATAGACCTGCCCGGCTATGCGTCCCTGATGGTCAGCGTGCTGTTTATGGGCGGCTTGCAGCTGTTTACCCTGGGCCTGATGGCCGAATATTTGGGGCGAATTTTCCAAGAAGTGAAGCGCCGCCCGCCGTATGTCATCGCCCAGCAGCAAGTGGCCAAAACCACACCATCTCACAAAATTTCTCAAAAGCCACAGCGTTAACGTTTTCTTGTTGCTAGACTAACCATAGGGGGTTGACTCCTCCACCATCCCATTCATCATACCATCAATAATATAAAAGGTTTAAACCTATGCCACACCTTACCAATGCTCATAAGTTCTTTATTGTTGTCGCCCTGGTTGCCATTTGCACCGGCGCTATGCTTTATAAGCTGATTAGCCTAACTACCATCAGCAGCAATGCCAGCAGCCAGCTGAAGGAAATTGCCCTCATCACCCAGCGCCACATGGAAAGTGACATGATGCACGATGCGATTCGTGGCGACGTGCTGGCCGCAATTATGGTTACCAAAGCGCCCGAAATGGTGGATGCCGCGCAGGTGGAGGCTGACTATAACGAGCACATTGCTAACTTTAAGGAAAATGCCAACAACAACTTTAACTCTCCCGCACTTTCGCCAGAAATTCGTGAAAAATATACTGCGCTGATGGCCGATATTACTGCCTACGGCCAAAGTGCCGAAGCCACTATTGGCATGGCCAAAGCGGGCCAGAACATCACCAAGGCCGATTGGGACACCTTCATGCAAGCCTTCTCCATGCTGGAAGAATCGATGGGCGCAATGTCCGATAGCATCGGCGTGTGGGCCACCAACACCGAAACCCATATTAACCAACAGCTGGATGCCGCTGCCCGCATTGCCACATTGCTTGCGATGATGTCGCTGCTGATGACCGCCGCTCTGCCCATCTTGGTGTTCCGCCAAGTCTTCCGCCCGCAGGCAAGGGTGCTTAAGCTGTTTGAAAGCGAAATTCTCACCGCCGTAACCAAGTTTGATGACAGCGCCACCAATGTGAGTAGAATGGCCGACAACCTCACCCATAAAATCAACACCTCATCGCAAAACGCCACCACCGTGGCCACCGCCGCGCAAAATACCTCACAAAACAGCAATACTGTTGCCGCGGCAGCCGAAGAGATTCAATCCTCCCTCACCGGCGTTGCCAGCCAAGTGAACCAAGCCAATCAGGTGGTGAACGAAGCGGTGGGAGAGCTGGAACGCGCCAAAGCCATCTCCAACCGCCTGAACGAAGCCACCACGCATGTGAAGCAAATCATCGGCCTGATTGGCGAAGTTGCCAGTAAAATTAACCTGTTGTCACTCAACGCCAGCATTGAAGCCGCCCGCGCGGGCGATGCCGGTAAAGGCTTTGCCGTGGTGGCGCAAGAAGTTAAATCGCTGGCGGGCCAAACCCAATCCTCATCGCAAGAAATTATCAAGCAAATCAATGAAGTTTCAGCTGTTTCAGAAGAGGTGGTCGGCGTGATCGATTTCTTCCAAAAATCCATCACCTCCATCCAGCAAAACATGGTCACTATCAACGGCGCGGTTTCTGAACAAGAAATCGCCACCAAGCAAATTACGCAGGAAATCTTTGAAAACGCCAACCGTAACAAAGAAATCCTCAGCGTGTCAGATGTCATTCTCAACAGCACCCAAACCGCCCTCACCGAATCCGGCACGGTGAAAGATGTTGCCGAAAGCGTTGCCGTCAGCGCCCGCACCATGACAGGCCAGCTGCAAAGCGCCATCCGCACGATGCGCCTTAGCATGTAGCACGCTCGGCCCCCTCCATCATCACACCACCCGCCCGCCAAAGCAGCACTTTTTAGCCAACTTTGTGCGCAAAACCCATCGCCAAAAGCCCCATATGCGCCTAAAGTTGCCTCGTCATTTAGGCCGTAATCAAGCAGGAGTCCCCCCATGTCCACCCACCTCCCCAAAATTGCCCTCATCGGCGCCGGTAACATCGGCGGCACGCTGGCCCACCTTATTGCCTTGAAAAACCTCGCCAATGTTGTGCTGGTAGATGTCGCCGAAGGCGTTCCCCAAGGCAAAGCGCTCGACCTCGCCCAATCCGGCGCGGTAGAAGGTTTCAGCGGCACCCTCACCGGCACTAACAATTACGCCGATATCGCCGGCGCCGATGTCTGCATCGTCACCGCCGGCATCGCCCGCAAACCGGGGATGAGCCGCGACGACTTGGTCGCCACCAACACCGGCATCATCAGCAAAGTGGCCGAAAATATTGCCAAATACGCACCCAAAAGCTTCGTCATCGTCATCACCAACCCGCTCGATGCGATGGTGTATGTGATGCAAAAAGTCAGCGGCCTGCCCGCGCAAAAAGTGGTGGGGATGGCGGGCGTGCTGGATACCGCGCGCTTCAAGCTGTTCTTGGCTGAAAAGCTAGCTGTCAGCACCAAAGAAATCAGCAGCTTCGTCCTCGGCGGCCACGGCGATACCATGGTCCCCATGGTCAGCACCACCAGCGTCGCGGGCATCCCGCTCACCATGCTGGTTAAGCAGGGCGTCATCACCCAAGCCGAACTCGACGCCATCATCCTGCGCACCCGCAACGGCGGCGCCGAGATCGTCAACCTGCTCAAAACCGGCAGCGCCTTCTACGCCCCCGCCAGCAGCGCAGTCGCCATGGCGCAAAGCTATTTGCATAACGAGCAACGCCTGCTCCCCGTCGCCGCCATGTGCAACGGCGAATATAGTGTCAAAGGCCTCTACGTCGGCGTCCCCGCCATCATCAGCAACCAAGGTGTGGAAAAAATCGTCGAAGTCGACCTCACCGCCGCCGAAAAATCCATGCTCCAAAACAGCATCAAAGCGGTTGAAGAACTCTGCAAAGTAACGAAAGTCTAAATCAATGAACATCCACGAATACCAAGCCAAAGACCTCTTCCGTAAGTTCGGCGTTGCGGTGCCCGAAGGCATGCTTGCCAAAACCGGCGCCGAAGCCGAAGCCGCCGCTAAAAAAATTGGCACGGCAATTACCATTGTCAAGGCCCAAGTCCACGCCGGTGGCCGCGGCAAAGCGGGCGGCGTTAAGGTGTGCAAAAGCCCCGCCGATGCCAAAGCTGCTGCCGAAAAACTGCTCGGCACCCGCCTCGTCACCTACCAAACCGATGCCAAAGGCCAACCCGTCAACAGCGTGTATGTGGAAAGCGGCATCGACATCGCCCGCGAACTCTATCTTGCCATCATGCTGGATCGTTCCGCTGGACGCTTAACTGTGATGGCTAGCACCGAAGGCGGCATGGAGATTGAAAAGGTGGCGCACGAAACCCCCGAAAAGATTTTCCGCGAACAAATCGACCCCGCCTTGGGCCTGATGCCCTACCAAGCCCGCAACCTCGCCTTTGCGCTGGGCTTGAAGGGCGATGAAGTCACCAACGGTGTCAAGTTCATGCTGAATTTGGCCAAAGCCTATGAACAACTCGACTGCGCGATGATCGAAATCAACCCCCTGGTCGTCACCAAACAAGGCCAAGTGATGGCGCTGGACGGCAAAGTCAGCTTCGATGACAACGCCCTGTTCAAGCACCCCGAACTGCTGGAACTGGACGACACCACCCAGCACGACCCCCGCGAAACCGAAGCCCGTAAGTACGACCTCAACTACGTGGGGCTGGATGGCGAAATCGGCTGCATGGTGAACGGCGCAGGCCTCGCCATGGCCACCATGGATATCATCAAGCACAGCGGCAGCGCCCCCGCCAACTTCCTCGATGTCGGGGGCGGGGCCGACGAAGCCAAAGTCACCGCCGCGCTGAAAATCATTTTGGGCGATACCCAAGTCAAAGGCATCCTCATCAACATTTTCGGCGGCATCATGAAGTGCGACATCATCGCCAACGGGATTGTAGCAGCCGCCAAAGCGGTCAAGCTGCACGTGCCGCTGGTGGTGCGCTTGGAAGGCACCAATGTGGAACTGGGCAACGACATCCTCGCCAAATCCGGCCTCCCCATCATCACCGCCAACTCCCTGGCCGACGCCGCCCACAAAATCGTCAAAGCAATCCGGAAGTAAACTATGAAAAAATCTTTTGTATTTTTCCTAATTTCTTTACCTTCTTTATTATTTGCAAATTCTAATTCAGATAGTAAGTATTTTGCTGATATGGGAGATAAATTTCTAATTTGTTCTACTTTTTATAAAATAGGATCTGGATGTGTAAGCGATACTCATCCTGATATAAGTGATGTTTTGGATAATTCTTCAGAATTATATCTTGGTTCAGCAGTCAATTTTTATAAAAAAACTAATACTGATGTTGATGCAATTGCAGCTAAATATGATCTGATGAGGAAATCTTTACTAAATGAAATGAAAAATCATTGTCAAAATATCTCAATATTAACTTTAAAATACGGTCAAAATTGTAAAAATCTAATCGATAAATAATTAAAATTAATAAACTTAAGAAAGACCTCCCTATGTCCATCTTCATCACCCCCGAAACCAAAGTCATCACCCAAGGTATCACCGGTAAAAACGGCACGTTCCATACCGAGCAAGGGCTGAAATACGGCACCAAATACGTCGGCGGCGTCACCCCCGGCAAAGGCGGCACCACCCACTTGGGCCTGCCGGTGTTTAATACCGTAAAAGAAGCGGTGGAAAAAACCGGCGCCGAAGCCAGCGTCATCTACGTCCCACCACCCTTCGCAGCCGATAGTATTCTGGAAGCCGCCGATGCAGGTATTCGCCTCTGCGTCTGCATCACCGAAGGCATTCCCGTGCTGGATATGGTCAAGGTCAAGCGCCGCCTGCTCGACCCCAAAAACACCATGCGCCTGGTCGGCCCCAACTGCCCTGGCGTCATCACTCCGGGGGAAAACGGCACCGGCTGCAAAATCGGCATCATGCCCGCCCACATTCACCGCAAAGGCACCATTGGGATTGTCAGCAAATCGGGGACTCTCACCTACGAAGCAGTGAAACAAACCACCGATGTTGGCCTCGGCCAAAGCACCTGCGTGGGGATTGGTGGTGACCCTGTGCATGGTACAAATTTTATTAGTGTTCTGAGTGCTTTTGAGGCTGATCCGCAGACAGAAGCTATTGTTATGATTGGAGAAATTGGTGGGATGGCGGAGATTGAGGCTGCTGATTACATTAAGTCCGCCATCACCAAGCCGGTGGTGGGTTTTATTGCTGGCGCCACTGCGCCCAAAGGCAAACGGATGGGACATGCTGGGGCGATTATTAGTGGTGGCGACGACACCGCCGAAGCCAAAATCCGCGCTCTTCAGCAAGCTGGGGTGGTGATGGTGAACAGCCCTTCCGAGTTGGGGCAGACAATGAAGAAGCTGCTGAGGAAATAGCGAGATGTAGATAAAAACGGCCCCTGTATGGGGCCTGTTTTTTAGCCGCGTCGGAATTCTAGTTCAAACACACTACCGCCACCATTACGGCTGGTTACGGTGGCGTTGCCGCCGTGCTGGCGCATAATTTCAGCCACAAGCGCGAGGCCCAAACCAGAGCCGGTACCTGCGCCGCTTTTGCTAGGTTCTCCCGCTGGACCTTGCCAGAAACGGTTGAACACCAAGCCTTGTTCATGCGGCGGAATACCTGCGCCACGATCGCGCACTTCAATGCTGCCGACTTTGGTGACGACCACTTCCACAATGCTATCTTTGGGGCTGTGGCGAATGGCGTTATCCACTAAATTTACGATTGCTTCGCCCACTTGCAGTTCATCGAGCCATACATTCACTGCGCGGTCGGGGGCGTCAAAGCGCAGTTCTATCCGCTGCTTGCGGGCCAATGGCACCATGCTGCCGACCACTTCACGCACCACGGGAGTTAAGTCGGTTACTTTCAGCGTTGCGCTGTTTTGGCTTAGCACTGCGAAATGCAGCAGCTGGCGGACGAGCCGATCCATCCGGTGGACATCGCGCAATACATCGGCCTTGCCTTTAAAATCGGCCAGTTGTTCAAGGCGCGCTTGCATGACGGCTAGCGGGGTTTTGAGCTGGTGGGCAGTGTCGGCAGTGAGGGCTTGCTGGGCACTAAGACTGCGCCCGAGTTCCACCAACACATCATTAAAAGCATTTACGACGGGGCGGATTTCGCGCGGGATATTGCGCCCTTCAATGCGTGCGACGCCATCCATACGGAGTTTACTACCTACCGCTGCAACCTCACGCGAGAGGGCGCGCAGTGGCCCCAGTGCGCTGCGGGTTAGCCCCGTGACAGCCAACACCGCTAGCAGGAACAGCGGGCCAATCAGCAGCAGCAAGTCGCGCATCAGGGCGACGCGGGCGGCGTTCATCAGTACGTCGTCAATCGTGCGGTATTGGCCGACCACTACAAAAATTTTGTTATTACGGGGGGTATCCACCGGCTGCACCAACATATAGAGCGCCCGCTCGGCGCCATCGCGCTCACGGGTATCTAGCATGGTGGCCACGGCAGGATACAGCGCCATGCTGGGGGAAAGCCATGTGGAGGCCATGGGGTTGCTTTCGGCCAGCACTTTGCCTTTGTCGTCATACACCGAATAAACATAGCCGCTATCTCGCCGGAAATAGGCTGCTGCGACATCGTTGGGTAGTTCGACGCGCACGCCGCCGCCTCTAAACACCAAGCCCGCTAACAGTTCGGCGCTTTGGCGGCGTAGCAATTCGTCTTGGGCGCGGTCGCCGGCTTGCTCGAGCGTGCGGTCAACCACCCAAATTACTCCGCCCAACACTAACAGCAAAATAAGCACCAAGCGCAGCACCAACCCTAGCAGGAGGGAGTCGGTGAGCCGTCCGCTTACATGCTTGAGCGCCATTATTTTTGCTCCTCTAGCAGGTAGCCAATACCGCGGATGGTTACCAACGCCACATTCGCCTTGGCCCCCACCAGCAGCTTGCGCAGGCGGTGGACTGCGACTTCTAGCGCATTGCGGCTTTCGGGCTTGCTCTCCCCATAAAGCGCCTGCTCCAGCACATCTTTGCCCACCACCTGCCCTGCGCGTTGCAGCAGGTGCCGCAGCAGCACCACTTCACGCTTACCAAAGGCTGCGGTTTTACCGGCCACCATCACCGTTTCGTGCAGCGTATCCAGCTTCACATTACCTGCTTCTAAAATCATTCCTGCTGGCCCGCTGCTGCGCCGTAGCAGGGCTTTCACCCGCGCCAAAAGCTCAAACAAACTAAACGGCTTGGGCAAATAATCATCCGCCCCCGCTTCCAGCCCAATCACCCGCTCTTTCGGCAAGCCCAAGGCAGTCAGCATCAAAATCGGCACACCATTGCCCGCCGCCCGCAGTTCACGCACCAAATCTAAGCCGTCGCCGTCAGGCAGCCGACGGTCCGAAATCACCGCATCAAACGGCATTTTCAATAGCTCACGCGCCTCGCGCAACGTGCCCGCCACACTGGCGGCAAAGCCGTGCTGGCGCAGGGTTTGTTCAATAAACCCCGCCAAGCTCTTCTCATCTTCAATCACTAAAATACGCATAACTTTCAATCTCCTATCCCCAACCTAGCGCGCAATCCTTCAACCTGCAAGCCACAAAGAGTCACCGCACTTACATCATGCTTACAACTCCACCATCGCATCTTCCCAAGCACCCCAAAGCCACCTAGCATCCACTCCGTCCACCTGTGTGGAATTAACCAAAAAAGGAATCAAACCCCATGAAAAATCTCGTTCTTGCTGCTGCCTTGGCCATCGTTGCCGCTCCAGCTTTTGCTGCCGACCACGGCGACCACGCTGGCAAAATGGATAAAATGATGGACAAAGTTACTGCCGAAGTGGTGAGCGAAACCACGGCTGCTGTTTCTGCCACCGAAGCTGCTGTAGCGACTGAAGCCAAAGAAATGAAGCACGAAATGAAGAAAGAGCACAAAGCTCATTAACCATTTTGTTGCCGGTTCATGGCAAAAATGAGCAAGCGGCCTACGGGCCGCTTTTTGATTTAGCTACGCAGCGATTGGAAGAAAGTTTGGAGTTGTTGACGGCAGGCTTGTTCTTCTATTCCGCCGAGGATTTTGGGTTTGTGGTGCATGTGTTGGGGGACTTGGGGGCCGTTGGTGGTGCCGCCGGATTTGGCGTCATACGCGCCGAAAATGATGGTGCCGATGCGGGCGTGGCAGAGGGCGGCGGCGCACATGGGGCAGGGTTCTAGCGTGACCGCAATGGTGCATTCTTGGAGGTATTTGTGGCCTTGGGCGGCGGCTTGCTGCAGCACCAGCATTTCGGCGTGAGCGAGCGGATTTTGCTGGGTTTCGACTAAATTATGGGCTTGGGCGATGACTTCACCTTGGGCGTTGACGAGGATAGCGGCAACTGGAAGCTCATGCTTACTGGCCCCTTGCTGGGCGAGGGCGAGGGCTTGGTTTATCAGGGTGGTGGGGTTGAGGGCCATGCCAAGCTGATATAGGGTGTTTGGATGCGACCGACAATAGGCATTATGATGGATTGGCTGGGGCAAGGCAGCTATAGCCCGCGGCCGCATTATGTGATGCGTGATAGTTATTTTGCTGCTGTGTGGGATGCGGGGGGGCTACCAGTGGGCATTCCGCTGCTGGAAGATGCTGGTGATGATTACCTTGCCCGCGTGCAGGGTGTGGTGGTGCCGGGGGGGGATTATCCCAGCCCTAGCCGGTGGTATGGGGATGGGCATGGGATTTTGGATGAACACCCAAGAACTATTGTAAATGAGCGCTTAATTAGGGACCTTTTGGGGCGGGATATTCCATTTTTGGCAATTTGCGCGGGGCACCAGGAATTGGCGGCGGCGACGGGTGGTTTGCTGTATTGGCGGGTGCGTGAGAGTTTGGCCAATGTGGCGGAGCATCGGAGTGGAGACCCAAGCAAAACCTGCCATTCGGTGCAGGTGGAGGCGGGGAGTTTGTTGCATAAATTGGTGGGGGTTGGCGAGATTGAGGTGAACAGCCACCACCATGAAGCTGTGCGTAGTGTGAGCGGTGGTGTGGTGGTAAGTGGACGGGCGCCCGATGGGGTGATTGAGGCGATTGAGGTGCCCGGGCGGCGGTTTGCGCTGGGGGTGCAGTGGCACCCAGAGTTTGGTTTGACTGAGGCTGACCATTTGATTTTTAAGGGGTTTGTGGAGGCGGCGGGTGCGGCTGAATAAGTATTTGCAACAGGCGGGGGTGGGCAGCCGCCGCGAGGCAGAGCGCTTGGTTTTGGCGGGTTTGGTGACGGTGGATGGCAAGTTGGCCGATGTGACGACAGTGGTGGCGGAAGGGGCGGAGGTGCGGGTGGAGGGGCGAGTGGTGGCGCCAGAACGTGCTGAATTGCCGCGAGTTTTTGCTTATCATAAACCCGTGGGGGTGATTGTGACGGCGCGCGACCATGAGGGGCGTAAGACGCTGTATGAGGCGTTGGCGGAGTTACCAAAATATGAGCAATTACCAAGGCTTATGCCGGTGGGGCGGTTGGATTTGAACAGCGAAGGCTTGCTGCTTTTGACCACCGATGGGATGCTGGCGCAGACGTTGATGAGCCCGAAAACGGCGCTGCGGCGGGTGTATCGGGTGCGGGTGTTTGGCGAGCTAAGTGCTTCAGAAATAGCGGAATTTAGGCGGGGGGTGACGGTGGAGGGGGTGTGGTACCGGGGTGCAGACGTGGTGCTTGAAAAGACCGGTGAGAGTGGCAGCAACCGGTGGTATCGGGTGGTGTTGACGGAGGGAAAAAACCGCGAAATACGTCGTATTTTCAAGCACTTTGGCTGCGAGGTGAACCGCTTGGTGCGTGAGCAGTATGGGCCGTTTGTATTGGGAGATTTGGCGCGTGGGGGATTGCGGGAAATTGAAGTTGATGAAGTTAAGAAGTTATTGAAAAGTTTAAATAAAAAATGATACATTTTGATTTTTACCCTAAAATGATTTTTTTAATTCAAAACGGGGGTTTTGATGGCAGAGTTTAAGGACAGGATTACGGCGGGGCGGTTGAAGGGGCGGAAATTGGTGCTTCCTGAGGATGAAAGTGTGCGCCCGAGTAAGAATCGGGTGCGGCAGGCGGCTTTTAACATGTTGAATAGTCGGGTTGATTTTACAGGTGTGGTGGCGGCGGATGTGTGTTGCGGCAGTGGTGCGTGGGGGCTGGAAGCCTCTTCAAGAGGGTGCGAAATGGTATTTTTAGTGGATTTAAATGTGATTTATGCCGAGCGGAATGTGCGTGCGTTTGGGGTGGAAACGGGTGTGAAGGTGGTGCGAAGTGATGCACGCAGCTGGCAGCCCCCTGCCCCCTTGGGTTTGGTGTTGGCTGACCCGCCTTATGGCAAGGGGTTGGTGCAGGCGCTTTTGCGGCGGCGTGGAGAGTTGGGGGCGGCGGGTAGCTGGTGGTGCGTGGAGACCGAGCGTGATGCGGTGCTGGACTGGACGGGGTTTACCGATGTGGAGCAACGCGGGCATGGAGGGAGTTGGGTTTGGGTGGGGAGGCAGGAGTAGGTGTTAGGGATTAGGTGTTAGGTGTTAGGGAAGGTTGATGGGGGTAGAGGGTGTTAGGACGGTTCAGGGCGTTCAAGATTTTGGTGCTTCGTGGAGGGTGGGCGACACGGGTGGTGCCGGATAGGTGATGGGCACCCCGAAATTGCGTAGTGGCAATTTCGGCCCATCA
>RFNJ01000073.1 GCA_009927255.1 Pseudomonadota bacterium
CTATAAAAAATCGGGGCGCCCATCACCTATCCGGCACCACCCGTGTCGCCCCGTCACCACGAAGCGCAATAACATGAACGACCCCTTAACACCCTAAACACCCTGAACACCCTTCTTTCTCAAATAATCCCCCCACCGCAACAACCCCACCCCCTGCACCATCACCGCAAACACCACCAACCCCACCGCCATCACCCCCCCCAGCCACGCCATCCGCACCACCAACGCCGCCTCTGGCAGATAAGGCACCACCACTTTCATACCCAAAAGCACACCCGCCAGCACCACACCCACACCCATCATCCGCACACAATCTGCCCATAAAGCACCCCGATCAATCACCAACACCCCCTTACTTTTCAACCACTTCCACTGCAATCCCGCATTCACATAGCCGCCAATCGCGGTCGCCACCGCAATCCCAACATGCGCAATGTTTTCATAGCCATAGCGCATTGCCAGCACTACAAACAGCACATTCAAAACAAAATTCACCAACAACGCATAACCCCCTGCTTTCACAGGGCTCATCGGGTCTTCATTGGCAAAAAACGCAGGCGCCGTCACCTTACTCACAATATAAGCCGGCAAACCAATCACATACCCCATCATCGCCCACGCCGTTGCCTGCGCGGCAAAGTCACTAAACTCCCCATGCCGCAGCGTCACCTGCATCAGCTCTGGCGCCAACACCAACAGCCCCACCGTGGCCCCCACCGCCAACGTCAAGCAACCACTCAATGCGCGGGTAAAACTCAGCGCCGCCCCCGCCCGGTCGCCCTTGCCCAACAAAACTGAAAGGTGCGGCAGCAGCACGGTGGCCACCGCAATCCCAATCAACGCCATCGGCAACTGGTAAAAGCGGTTGGCATACTGCAAATAACTCACCGCCCCGCTCTGCAAATAACTTGCCACTTGGTTGTCCACAATCAAGCTCAGTTGCAGCACCCCCACCCCCACCGCCGCTGGCCCCATCCGCAGCAGCAAGGTCTTCAAGTCTGCATGTTTCGGCAACCACGCAATCCTAAACCGCAACCCCAACCGCCGCGCCGCCCACAGCATATAAGCCGCCTGCGCAATCCCGCCCAAAGGCACCGCCATTGCCGCCGCCTCAGCCGGATGCGCCCCCGCCCACGGCAACGTAAACAAGCACACCAAAATCGAAATATTCAGCAGCGCCGGCACCATCGCAAACGCCGCAAACTTGCCAAACGTATTGCACATCGCCCCCAAAAAGCTCGCAATCGTAATCAACCCCAAATACGGAAACGTCATCCGCCCTAGCTCCACCGCCAACGCAAATTTCTCCGGCTGGTCAAGCCACCCACTCGCCAAAATCCCTACCAGCAGCGGCATCGCCAGCACCCCCACCAAAGTCACCCCTGCCACCACCACAATCAACCAGCTAAACACCGCATGGGCAAATTCCATCGCCGCCGCATCACTCTTGCCCTTGTGCCGGGCCACAATCGGCACAAACGCTACGTTAAAAGCGCCTTCTGCAAATAACCGCCGAAACAAATTCGGCAGCATCAGCGCCACAAAAAACGCATCCGCCGCCATCCCCGCACCCAGCTTGTTGGCAATCACCAAGTCCCGCGCAAAGCCCAAAATCCGGCTCATCCCGGTCCAAAAAGCCACAATCACGCTGTTCTTCAAAATCGCCATCAGTGCAGCTTGCCTTGCTCCACTTCACGGCGCAAGGCGTATAAAAACTCCAACGCCTCCCGCGCACTCAACCCATCCACATCCACTGCCCGCAACCGCTTCTCAATCTCACTCTCCTCCCGCACGGCCTGCGCAACCGGCGCACTGAACAAACTCAACTCATCTACCCGCAAAACGCCACGCCCGCGCGCCACCTTCAAAAACCCCTCCAGCAACTCTCCCGCCCGCCGCACCACAGGCTGCGGAACCCCCGCCAACTTCGCCACCTGCACGCCAAAGCTCCCCGCCGCTGCCCCCGCCAAAACCTGGTGCAAAAACACAATCCCGCCCTGCCATTCCTTCACCGCCAATTGGTGGCAGCTTAAAGTCGGCAGCTTCTCCGCCAACGCGGTCAGTTCATGATAATGCGTCGCAAACAACGTCCGGCACCCCACCCGCTGCACCAAATCCTCCACACACGCCCATGCAATCGCCAACCCATCATAGGTTGCCGTGCCCCGCCCCAATTCATCCAAAATCACCAAACTGCGCTTGCTCGCACGGTTCAAAATCTGTGCCGTCTCCACCATCTCCACCATGAAGGTGCTCTGCCCCGCCGCCAAGTCATCCGCCGCGCCAATCCGGCTAAACACCGCATCCGCCACCCCCAAAGTCGCCTTGCTGGCGGGCACAAAACTGCCCAACTGCGCCAAAATCAAAATCAACGCATTCTGCCGCAAAAACGTGCTCTTCCCCGCCATGTTGGGGCCGGTCAGCAGCCAAAATTTCCCCCCCGAAAGCTCACAATCATTCGCCACAAAGTCCGCCACCTTCGCCGCCACTACGGGATGCTTCCCCGCCACAATCGCCAATTCCACCCCGTCCGTTAATGTGGGCCGCACCCACCCATACCGCGCCGCTACTTCAGCTAAAGTTGAAAGCGCATCCAGCGTCGCCAACGCCTCACTCACCGCCAGCAGCGCCACACTATGCGCCTTAATCGCCGCCACCAATTCTGCCAAAACCGCCTCCTCACGCTGCTGCGCCCGCAACCCCGCACTCGCCAAATCGCGTTCCAGCGCCATCAGTTCTGCCGTGGTAAAACGCTGGCTGTTGGTGGTGGTCTGCCGATGCACAAACTGCGCCGGAATCTCCTTCCCCTCCAACTGCGCCGAATTTAACTGAGATTTCGTGGCCTCCAAATAATACCCCCACACCTGATTATACCGCACCTTCACCCCAATCCCGCTCGCACTCGCCTCACGATTCTCCAACGCCAGCAACATATCCTGCCCCTCGCGCTGCAACTGCCGCGCGCGGTCAAGTTCGCTATCAAACCCATCCCGAATAAACCCGCCATCGCGCACCAACGCCGGCAACGGGTCATCCGCCAAAGCCCGGGCCAGCAACCCACA
>RFNJ01000007.1 GCA_009927255.1 Pseudomonadota bacterium
TGCATCTTGGAATTTGCTAACAGTGCCTAGATAAACTGATGCATCTCACGCAAAGCCCATTGCACATCCGGAAACCAAGCATCGCAGTCCTCCCGCGACACTTGAATGTTCTTCGCCTCCATCTCTGCTCTGGGCTTAATGAAGACCCTCACATACCCCGCCTGCTGTCCAGCAATCAGGTTCGGCAAGCTGTCTTCATACAGCACTTTGCGGTCAAAGGTGGCGTGGCCGGTGTATCTGGCAATCTCGCCCTCAATCCACCGAAAAGTCTCAACATCTCGCTTCAGTTGGCCATTGGTGCGGCCCAGGTCAAAAAGCAATTCAGGCGGTACAACACTGCCCAAAATGCCCAAGTGCGTCAGCACCGGCACGGCATAAACCGCATGGCCATGGGTGGCAATCGCCACCGTATGTCCTGCGTCCTTCAAGTACTGCAACAGCCGCACCAGCTCAGGGCAAGGCACTACCGCATCAATCACCGGCTGGTGGATATGTTGGCTAATTTCTTCAATCGCCCCCATCATCCACTCTGGCGACTTACCCAAGAACTCTCCCCAGCCATACATACTATGGCCATGAGAATTCAGAAACTCAGCGCTTCTAGCACCAAACTCCTGAAAAGTTCCTGCAAAGCCATGCTTGCGCATCAAGTTGTGCATATGTTCCACCCATACGGGTACAATATGCACCTCCGTCCGCGCCAACGTGTCATCAAGGTCAAACAGATGCAAGTTCGGCATGTAGGTTCTCCTGTGGTGAGGAACAAAAACGACAGCGTGATGATATTTCCATCCACCCCATACCAGCTTTCCCCCACCCTGCAAAGCACAATACCCAACCCACACAAAGCGTTGATGTAAATTTTAGCTCTTGTCCCCGGGCCGCAGGCTACCGAGCGAAGCGACGGTAACTGCTTTGGGCCAAAATTGCCGTTATGCAATTTTGGGGCGCCCAAAGCCACTATCCGGGGCCGCGTGATAATCAGCACCACTTAAAGCACCAAGCCCCACCATAAGCAAAAAAATAGAGGCGCCCGTCCTCGAATGGCCCGCACCAACCAAGCC
>RFNJ01000059.1 GCA_009927255.1 Pseudomonadota bacterium
CGGCGGCGCGCTCTACCGCATCCACGCCCCCCCAAGCCCTGAAAAACTCGCCAACCTCAAAACCCTTTTGGCCCCCTTGGGCTTCACCGCCCCCGCCGCCAACGCCACCCCCAAAGCCTGGGCGTTCTTGGTGGAAAAACTCAACCAACACCCAGCAGCCCCCACCCTGCTGCGCGCCATCCTCCAAAGCCAACAACAAGCCAAATACGAGAGCGAAAACATCGGCCACTACGGCCTCGCCCTCCCACTCTACAGCCACTTCACCAGCCCCATCCGCCGCTATGCCGATTTGGTCGTCCACCGCGCCCTCATCGCCGCCCATAAACTCGGCAGCGAAGGCAGCCAGCACAACCCCCAAAAATTAGGGCGCATCGCCGAAACCATCAACCTCACCGAACGCCGCAGCCAACAAGCCGAATGGGAAGCACGGGATAGAATGGTCGCTGAACATTTGCAAGGCAAAGTCGGCCAAACCTTTAAGGGCACCATCACCGGCGTCCAACCCTACGGCTGCTTTGTCGCAATCGATGGTTTAGCTGAAGGCCTCCTCCCCAAGTGGCACTTGGGCGAAGGCTGGCAATACATCGCGGCACTCAACTGCTACCGCCAAACCCGCCGCAGCAACGCCCAAAGCAAAAGGCAGCAACTCCGCACCGGCACCACTCTCCAAGTCGTCCTCCACGAAGCCGACCCCCTCGCCGCCCGCCTCACCTTCACCCTTGACAATGCATACAGAGTGTCCTAATCACCCCCTACCGCAGGGTTCATCAGCATCGTTTCCACCCCATTTCCCCTGCGTTATGGAGAATTCGCAATGCGAGACAAATCTGGAATCCTGACAATCACCGAAGTGGCCGTCTCAATCGGCCTCTTGGTGACAGGCTACTACTGGATGCTCGGCGGCATCGGCAGTCTGCCCTCGCCGTTCACCAACTTCAGCGCCTTCGCTACGGCTATTGGCAAGTTCAATCAGCTGAAGTCGCCCGACCTCCTCCTCGCCGGCCTCGCCGCCACCCTCATCGGCATCGGTATTCTGGTGAAAAAAGTCATCGAACTGCCCCATCGCCTGATGTCGTTCATCGCCAGCGTACTCCTGCTGGCAGTCGCGGCACTGGCGTGGTTCAGCATCGCCACCAACCTGCCCGGTACACTGCCACTGAACGAACTGTTCAGTCACGCTGTTGCCAACGGCCTGTTCACTGCCGCTGGTATCGCGCTCATCACCACCCCCCTCGGCATCATCAGCTTGCTGGTGGCGCTGGACGTGGATCTGAGCGACATAGACCTGACCACATCACTCAGCCTGATGTTCGGCGGTATCCTGCTGTGCATCGGCGCCTACCAGCCGCTCAGCATCGGCCTGCAGTTGGTCGGTATCACCAGCGCCCTGTTCGGGCTATGGGCTACTGCCAGCTTCTTCGTCTGGAACATCAGCAAACTGGTCGCCGTTGGCGGCTTGTTCGCCAGCGGTCTCAGCGCATGGTTCGGCTATCAGGTGCTCAACACGCCTGAGGTCAAACTGAACCTCACCATCCCGGTGGAAGCAATGTGGGGCGCCGCTGGCCTGTTGTTCGTGGTCGCCGCACTGGTCTTCTACCCCAGCGCGAAAGAGCTCAGCCGCAATCTGAACAACTAATCGAAAAATACCAAGGCCCGTGGCAAAACCACGGGCCTTGCCCATTTTTCATCCCCCCCCTTGCCTAACACCCATCACCTAACACCTAATACCTCCCATGAACCTCACCCTCATCCCCCAAAACCAAATCCACATGGAGTGGGCCATTTTCCTCACCATGCTCATCGTCGCCATGGCACTGTCCAAAAGCCCGCTCGGCTGGCCGCTCAAGTGGGCCGAAACCTTTTACCACGAGCTCTCCCACGGCCTCGCCTGTATCCTCACCGGCGGCCGCGTACGCCGCATCGAACTGAACCTCAACGGCAGCGGCGTCTGCACCACACAGGGCGGCTGGCGCCTGCCCATTTTGCTCGCCGGATACACCGGCGCCGCGCTCTGGGGCGGCGTGCTCTATTGCGCCGGCTGGTATCTCGGCGTCACCAACGGCGCCCACGGCGCCACGCTGTGGATGAAGGCCGAACTCGCCGTCCTCGTCATCGTTGCGGTGCTCTGGGTGCGGGATGTCACCACACTGGCCATCCTCACCACCATCGGAAGTATCTACGCTGCCAGCATCTATGCCCCCGCCTCGCCGTGGCTCCCGCTGCTCCTCCAGTTCATCGGCCTCTACGTGCTGCTCAACGCCATCCGCGCCCCGCTGTTCCTCATCGACGGCGAACACGTCGGCGACGGCGCCGACCTCGCCAATCTCACCCTCATAATCCCCGAAGCTGCCTGGATCGCCCTCTGGTACGCCATCGCCCTCGCCACACTAGCAACTTGCATGATAATAACCCTCCCCGGCCTCGCCCCCTGGCTCACCCGTACCCTCCTCTAAAACAATTCCAACACTAACCTCACCAGTAGGCACAAAACAGAGGCGCCGCCCGCCCTCGAATGGCCCCCACCAACCAAGCACCCAAGAAAATACTGCATCCTCAAAAGGCCAAACTCCTTGACACCCCTGACTAAAAAGTATACCTAAACGATTCTACATAACTCCCGTTTCCCCCGCTCCCATCAACCGGAGCCAACCTCAGGAGAGACTCCCATGACTCCCCAACAACTGAAACAAAAGTTCAACTACACCTCCATCGGCCCCTTCCACGAAGGTCTCGCGTGGGCCGTTCAGGATGGTAAGTACTTCCACATCCGCCCCAACGGCAACCCCGCCTATACCGCAAGGTATGACGCTGTCGGCCACTTCCACGAAGGTCTCGCGCGGGCCCGTCAGGATGGTAAGTACTTCCACATCCGCCTCGATGGCAACCCCGCCTATACCGCAAGGT
>RFNJ01000010.1 GCA_009927255.1 Pseudomonadota bacterium
CCCTCACCTGTTCTGGAATGCCTGCACCCAAGCCCGCAGCCGCACCCAACTCAACATCCCCGGCTCGCACCACGGCGTGCAGGCCTACATGGCCGAACGCCCCCACCTGCAAAGGCTCTACCTCAACACTCTCCACAGCGTGGTCTTTAACCAATAAACCTAAAAAATCCCCCAAGCCATGTTGGCTTGGGGGCAAGTACATCAATCAAGGTCAGGCAACCTATGCCGCCAGCTCAAAGTGCTCTCGCACGTCACTCAAGCACACCGCCAAAAGCTGCCCCACGCGGCAAACCTCCGCCACATCACCAGCCGTCTTGTCCCAAACCGCCAACAAACTCGGCGCCACAATCAATCCCGTCATCATCAATCTCCCCGCACCCTTAATATCCTTAACATCCTCAACACCCTTAATACCCTGCATTCCTTCATTTCCACCACCCCACTTGGCACTCCTCCGCAATATTCTGCCACTCTCGTGCACAACTTGGGCGGCCCACCACCCACTCGCCCCCCCGTAATTCCGCCCAGTTCCAGTTGCCAGTGGGCAAACTCGCCGCCACCGCCGCATCAGGCTTGGCTGGAATCTCCCCCGCCATGGGCACCAACCGCACTCCCGCCAGCACTGCCAGCCGCTCGGCTCGCTCGGCATCCGCCGCCCACGCCAAGCGGCATGCACCACCCGCATCGCACCCAATTCCCACCTTCCCCTTATCCCAAACCGCCATTTCCAGAGGCATTTCCAGCCGCGCTGCCACCCCAATGCCACCCACAAGCAGCACCATAACCACCCCCAACCACACCCATAACCGATACCAAACCACCACCAACATCGCTACACTCATAAATGCAACAAAAACCACCCACCAACCCTCAATATACAAGCTTCCATGCAATAATACTTGCAAACCCGCCAACCACACCGCCCACCCATTCACCACCTCCACCAGCGCCGCCATCGGTGGCAAAACCAGCCATTCCAAGCCAAAAGGCCACAACGCCAGCGCCACCATCCCCGCATAAGTCGCCAGCGCCATCAGCGGAATCGCCAGCATATTCGCCACCAACCCCACACTGCTAAACTGCCCAAACTGCCACGCCACAATCGGCGCCGTGGCCGCGCCCGCCACCACGCTGCTTAAGCACACTTCGCGCACCCGCACCAGCCAGCCCCAGCGCGGCCAATTCTCAAAAACCTGCTCGCGTTCGGCCCATAAAATCAACGCCAACACCGCCGCAATGCTCAGCTGAAACCCCGCTGCCATCACCATGGTTGGCTGAATCAAAATAATCAAAACCACCGCCACGCACCACGCCCGCAGTGCATCCCTCACCCGCCCCACCAAAATCGCCAGCATCACCAGCGCCACCATCACCAAACTGCGCACCACACTCACCCCCGCCCCCGCCAGCAGCGTATAAAACCCCGCTGCCACCAACCCCACCACCGCCGCCCAAAACTTCACATCAAAACGCAGCACAATCACCGGAAACAGCGCCAAAAACCGCCGTATCACCCAAAAAACCCCCAGCCCCACCAGCGTTAATTGCATCCCACTAATCGCCAACAAGTGGCTCAATCCCGCCGCCCGATACGCCTCCCGCAGCTCCGCCGCCACCAGCCGCTGGTTACCCATCAGCAGCGCCGCCACCACACCGCCCGCCAATCCTTGGGTGGCTTGGCCAATGTGCTGCCGCACGCCTTCCACGCCTTGCATAAAAACCTCGCGCCAGCTTGGCTTTTCCGCCGTATTGCTGGTCACTTCCACCTGCCCGCGCACACTCGCCCACAAGCGCTCGGGGTTGCTAAAAAACCAAATCCGCCCATCGCGCTGTCCCTTAAAAATTGG
>RFNJ01000082.1 GCA_009927255.1 Pseudomonadota bacterium
CCTGAGCCCGGGGTTACATCTTCATCTCCCTCACGTGTGCACGCACGCACACGCAAGCGCCCACGCGCAGGCCCACACGCAGGTTAACCCGGTTGACACAACCTCCCCAACCCCCTAATGCTCAGCCCCATGAGCAGTCTCGTCATCGTCGAAAGCCCCGCCAAAGCCAAAACCATCGAAGGTTACTTGGGCAAAGGCTATAAAGTGCTAGCCAGCTACGGCCACGTGCGCGACCTCCCCAGCAAGGAAAAAGCAGTAGAGCCGGATAACGACTTCGCCATGCACTACAAAGTCGATGCCGAAGCCGAAAAGGTGCTCAAAGGCATCATGGCCGCCGTCAAAACCGCCGACACCCTTTATCTGGCGACCGACCTTGACCGCGAAGGCGAAGCCATCAGTTGGCACGTCTGGGAAGAAATCAAACGCCGCGACCCCAAAAAAGCCGCCACCCTCCACGTCCACCGGATTGAATTCACCGAAATCACCAAATCCGCCCTGCAAGAAGCCCTGCGCCAACCGCGTAGTTTGGCGCTCAA
This sequence comes from Pseudomonadota bacterium, assembly GCA_009927255.1. GTDB lineage: Bacteria > Pseudomonadota > Alphaproteobacteria > UBA2136 > UBA6156 > RFNJ01. The sequence goes on from RFNJ01000082.1 coordinate 537, forward strand.
CCTCATCAACGCCCAGCAAGCCCGCCGCGCGCTTGATTACTTGGTCGGCTTCACCCTCAGCCCCGTCTTGTGGCGCAAAGTCAAAGGCGGCCTCTCCGCTGGCCGCGTGCAAAGCGTGGCACTGCGCCTGATTGCCGAACGCGAAGACGCCATTTTGGCATTCAAGCCGGAAGAATTCTGGAGCCTCCACGGCCATTTCCTCACCACCCAAAACAAGCTGTTGCCCACCCAACTGGCCACCTTCGGCGGCAAAAAGGTGGAAAAATTCACCTTCACCACCGCCGCTCAAGCCACCGCCGCGCAAACCGAACTCAAAAAGCACAGCTACAGCGTCACCGCGCTCGAAAAATCGGATAAACGCCGCTTCCCCTCCGCCCCCTTCATCACCAGCACTTTGCAGCAAGAAGCCGCGCGCAAACTCGGCTTCAGCGCCCGCCGCACCATGAACGCCGCCCAGCGGCTTTATGAAGCCGGCCACATCACCTATATGCGTACCGATAGCGTCAATCTCGCCGCCGAAGCCCTCACCGCGCTGCGCACCCTCATCGGCAGCAAATACGGCGCCAACTTCCTCCCCGCCCAACCGGTCACCTACAAATCCCGCAGCAAAAATGCGCAAGAAGCCCACGAAGCCATCCGCCCCACCACCCCCACCGCGCTACCGGGAAGTTTGGGCGTGGAAGACGACCAAGCCCGCCTCTACACCCTCATCTGGCAACGCACGGTGGCCTGCCAAATGACACCCGCCCAGCTCGAACAAACCGCCATCACCCTCACCTCCGAAAATAAACAGCACGCCTTCCGCGCCACCGGCAGCGTGGTCATCTTCCCTGGATTCTTAAGCGTCTACCAAGAAGGCAAGGATGACGACGCCGCCGAAGACGGCGAAGCCCTGCTGCCAGCGGTCCACGAAGGCGAAAAAATGACCACCAAAGACGTCGCCACCGAACAACACTTCACCCAACCCCCTCCCCGCTTCACCGAAGCCACCTTGGTCAAGGCGCTGGAAGAATACGGCATCGGCCGCCCCAGCACCTACGCCAGCATCATCAGCACCCTCCAAGATAGAGGCTACGTCCGCCTCGAGCAAAAACGCTTCTTTCCCGAAGACGTTGGCCGCATCGTCGCCAAATTCCTCACCCAACACTTCGCCCAGTATGTCGATTACAACTTCACCGCCAGCATGGAAGACGATTTGGATGCCATCGCCCGCGGCGAGCACGACTGGAAACCCACCCTGCGCGCCTTCTGGGGCCCCTTCAAAGCCCGCACCGAAGAGATTACTGAAACCGTGAAGAAGTCCGACGTAACAACCGAAGCCACCGGCGAAACCTGCCCCACCTGCAACGTGGGCGAACTGGTCTACCGTTTGGGCAAATACGGCCGCTTCAAAGGCTGCAACCGCTACCCCGAATGCACCTACATTGAAAAAACCGGCCCCCAAGCCGCCCCCGCCGAAAGCACCGGCATCCCCTGCCCCAGCTGCAAGGCGCCCAAAGCGGAACTCGCCAAACGCACCTCGCGCATGGGCAAAATTTTCTACAGCTGCAGCACCTACCCCACCTGCAAATATGCGGTGTGGGACGAACCGGTGCAGCAACCCTGCCCCCAGTGCAAATGGCCGATTGTGGGCAAAAAAGTCAGCAAAAAATTCGGCGACTGGCACCGCTGCGCCAACCCCGATTGTGCCAAAGTTGGCAAGACAGAAGAACCCTGGAACGACAACCCCGACGCCGCCGCAGCCACCGCCGCCTTCCGCGCCCGCTTCGCCAGCCGCAAAGGTGGGGCAAGCAAAGGCAAATTCAGCAAAAAACCAGCCACCGAACCCAAAGCCGAAGCCAAAACAAAACCCAAAACCCCCCGCAAACCCAAAAAATAATCATTTGACTCCACTTTTACTTTAGCATACATAAATAAAGCCAATCTCGGCGCCCCTCTGGCGCCAGCCAGAGCCACCTTTGGAGTAAAACCCATGTCAAACACCTTTATCATCTTGAGCAGTTGGCTGATGCCTATGCTCGCTCTCGTTTGGGGGTCTATCGCCAACCACATTACTGATAAACAACTAACTGACCTCGCTAGACTATGTTCCAAGGGTAAAAAAAAATCGCCATATCAATGACTGGCGTTTCCCATTATGGGCAGCATACCAAGAATTGGAATCAGTGTCCTACCTGTCTCACTTGTGGCGGGTCCTCACCTTCCGCAACCCTTACAAACTCTACGGCCCAAACATCCAACGCCTGCTGGCCGAAGAAAAAGCCCGCAAGCAAAAGGCCGTCTAAGCACAAACCAACCGATACCCAAACAGCCCCTGCCAAAAGCAGGGGCTGTCGGCATATCTACCCCTCCTTGACACCCTACAAAATATAGCATACAAATCTCAAGCCAATCTCGGCGCCACAGCTCTGGCGCCCGCCAGAGCCATCTTGGAGAGCTTTCGTGTTTACACTTCTTATCATCGCGATCTCACTCTTACTTGTACTTTCTGCCTGGTACATCAGAGCCATCGTGGTCACTTATAAACAAGGGGTAAGAATCATCGATCTTATCTTTGAACAAGATAACCACGAAGCCTACCTTGATGAGTTTAACCGCGTAATGACTGATCACCACTTCTGGAGAGTTCTCACCCTCCGCAACCCCTACACGCTCTACGGCCCCAATATCCAGCGCCTGCTGGCGGAAGAAGCCGCCAAGAAGCGTAACGCCAAGGCCACCTAACGGCCAACACCCAGCCCCCTGCCCTCACCGGCACGGGGCTGGGTGCCTTCTGATCCCTCATCACCTACCTTACCACCACGTTACCAAAAACTCCCCAAGGGTTGTAAAGCCAAGCCATTCACCCTATCTGCCCCATAGGCCTCAAAACCTAGGAGACACCAGATGGGACTTTTCCCCCAAAAAACCGCGTTCGCGGCGGTGTTGGCGTTGCTATTGGCAGGCTGTGCGGTGCGGGTGGATAAAACCGGCATCACCTTTGCCCCTGCCTTGCAAACCAACCAACCGCTGGTGCAAACCATCAGCAACCGCTGCTGGCAAAATGCCGACGCCAAGGTGGAACTCCGTGTCACCATCACGGAGCACACCACCGAAAGCCACGTGGCAGGGCACTACTTGCCTTGCCGCTAAGCACCCGTCTCCCAACGCCGCAGGCTCACCCCTGCGGCGTTGCTGCATGTTGGAGGTTTGGGGGAAAGGTCCCCAAGCGAGGGAAATATACAAGCCTCAATAGAAGGGATTGCTAACTTAAATACGATATGTCAGGATGTTCTCAAGAAGGAGAACAAGCATGGGATGTCCGAAGTGCGGTGGAGTAGAGAAGGTTAAGACGGGG
>RFNJ01000079.1 GCA_009927255.1 Pseudomonadota bacterium
CCACCCACCGCCGCCACCCCGTCATGGCTGTTGGCAATCAGCCCCAAATCCAGCAACAACGGCGCCACATGCGGCCATGCCGGATGCTTCAACGCCTGCCCCGCCGCCGGCACATCCCACAGCTCCAACGCCTGCCGCAATTCCGCACTCAGCAACGGCCCCAACCGCCCCAGCAGGGCATCTTGCCGCAGCCACAGCGTGCCATGGGGCAGGGGGTTCGCCTGCTTAAAAATCTCGTGCCCTAAGCCTGCATCAACCTCCGCACTCGCCAACAGCGCCAACCATTGCCGCCCCAAGTCCTCGCGTAGGCTGGCCAACTGCGCATCAGCAATTTGGTCAACCCGCCCCACATCCAGCAGCTTCAGTTGCGCATCAGCGCGCCACAAAAAGTCCACCAACTCCCGCGCCAACGGCCCACCATTAATTGGCAGCAGGGCAGGGGTGGCATGGTAGCGCAACGCAGTCAGCAACGCCCGCTGCACCACCTGCCCCTCGCTGTGCTGCGCCAAAGCCCGAAAGGCTGGCATGGTCGAAAGCACAAACGCCGCCATCCCCCCATGCGGCGCACAGCGCTTGCTAAACACCACATCATCGCGCCGCCAAAATTCCCGAAAGGGATGCTCCACCCGCTGCTCCTTATAAGCATGCACCAGCGCCAAGTCCTTGGCCAGCGCCATCACGCGGTGCCACGGCCCACTCCCCGGTAAGTGGCGCATCACCTGCCAGCGGGCAAAGGCGGCATCATAAAGGCTCACCATTTTGTCGGCGGGCAGCTTCTGCTGCTCCAAATCCAGCGGCCAATGCCGATACGCATTCAAAAACCCAATCAAATCCGCCTCCAACGGCGTCATTCCCGCCCACGCCGCATCCGCCGCATCGGGCGCACCAATCAGCTGCGGCACAAATTTACCAAGTGAAAGTTTAAACGGCTCAGGTCGGCCATCACTGCCGGTCATTTCAAATACGGTGCCAAACTCATCCACCACGCTGGCCTCAAAGCCGGTGCGACGGTTCCGCTGCCAACTCAGCAACAACGCAATCGCCCAAATCAGCATAAACCCGGCCACCGCCGCGCCACCCAACAGCAGCACACCATCCTGATACCGCTCGACATTCAGCCCCCGCGGCCCAAACATAAACGTGGTCAGCACCACATAAAGCCACCAGCCAAACATCAGCAGGCTCATCACAATCGCAAACCGATATCTAGGGTCCAAGCAAAACTCCTTAATTCACTCCCACCATCTATACTCCAATCCTCAGCATAAAAAAACCCGCCACGCACAGTGTGCGCAGCGGGTCAGGTCGTTTCCGGGCAGGGGGTGTGTCAGGCAGCCTTGCGGCCTTTGGTCAAGGTTTTGACCAAGTCTAATACGTCGGGTTCAGCCCAAATTGCCTGAATCTTGCCGTGTTCCCAGTAATGAACCTTCAGTTTCACCATCCCCTCACTATAGAGAGAAGGATGTTCGAAAGCCATTTGCTTGATTCCCCAAGGCCGTTCATTCTCATATCGGCGGGTAATCGCCACCTTCCCATCTTTCAGCCGAAGCTGGTAAATGGTTAGGGTCGCATCACGCTCTCCCATATTCATGTCTTCCTCGAACGGGTCATAAAGCTCAACCGCCCGAGCAGGATCAGCATCTTCAGGGTTGGTGGCAGGCCGCACAGGCCAAGTCACCACCTGCCCTAGTTGTTCGTCAAGATGCGCAGCACGCAGATTCTCGAGCGCGTCGGCCAGCTCATCGGGTACCAGCGGGCAACAGAAGTCTCCGCCGCACCACGATGAAACATGGATGCCCCTGAGGTTAGAACAGTCCTGCACAGGCCATCCTTCCGCGTCAACTGTTGGCTCCCAGCTGTCAGGCCGGAAGTTATAAATCTTGGCGGTAGGGGCTTGGTCCGCAGCCACGCGGACATGCAAGTCGCCGAACAACCCCACCATCACAATCTCGTAAATGGTGGCATCGTTGGGCACGGTATGCTGCGTGCTCGCCTCACGAATTAGAAACGTTGTCACAGGTTGTCTCCGTGGTTGGGAACGAAACGTCCAAGTGGCACATGGCAATCCGTGCCACGGACTATCTACATAGTATACAAATATCCTAAAATCAACCCTAGCCCAAACTTTTTTATAAAATGGCCAAAACCGGCAACCCAAGCAAACCCACCGCCCGATATGCCTAAAACCTAAGCACTTTCATGGTGTTTTGGTCACACACCCATCACATAGTAATGGCTGCCCACTCCATAAACACCACTTAGGTATGATAGCTTCTCCATTAACCAATAACAGTCAAGCACCGCGCCATGACAAAACAAAATGTACCACAGCACGTATGGCACCCGCGCCACCGCGCTGCCGCCGCTGTGGCCAGCCGCCCAACTTTTGATACCCCTCGGTGTCACCCCGGGGCATGGCTGGGCCGATTTTGTGCTTACAAAATCGGGG
>RFNJ01000005.1 GCA_009927255.1 Pseudomonadota bacterium
GGCCGAAATTGCCACTACGCAATTTCGGGGCGCCCAAAGCCACTATCCGGGGCCGCGTGATATAACCTCCAAAACCATATAAACTGCTCCCATGCTCTCCATCACCCTCCAAACCCCATGGCTCATCGCCGTCAGCGGCGGCGGCGATAGCATCGCCCTCCTCCACATGCTCCTGCAACAAGGCAACAAAAACCACCTCACCGTTGCCTGCTTCAACCATAATTGGTCAACTTGGGGCACCCAAGCCACTCACTTCGTGCAAACTTTCTGCCAACAGCACAACCTGCCGTTCGTCACCGCCACTGGGCAGGGCAGGGGGGCACACAATGCCGAAGAACTCGCCCGCACCGAGCGCCTCAACTGGTTTGCCGAAATTTGCCAAACTCATAAACTCAAAGGCGTCATCCTCGCCCACACCCAAACCGATAATGTCGAAACCTTCCTGATGCGCGCCGGCAAAGGCAGTGGCCTGCAAGGCCTCTCCGCCATGGCCGAACACACCCACCTCTCCACCACCCACGGCCCATTGCATATCTGGCGCCCCCTGCTCCACCTCAGCCGCCAACACTTGCGCGATTACCTCGCCGAGCACAACCAACCTTACCTCGAAGACCCCAGCAACACAGAGGCCACCAGCCAACGCGCCAAAATCCGCCAGCTCCTCCCTCAGCTCGAAAAAGTCGGCATCCCTGCCCACGCCGTCGCCGCCAGCATTGCATCCTTGCAACGCGCCAACGCCGCCCTGCACAACACCCTCCAAACACTCATCCCAAACATCCAAAAAACCACCCCAACCACCCTGCAAATCCCGCTGCCATGGCTGCTAAGCCAACCCACCGAATACCAACTCCTCCTCCTCGCCCATTGCCAGCAGCAACTGGCCCCGCAAACCCAAATCCCCCGCACCACCAAGCGCCAGCAACTCCTCACCCGCCTCGCCGAAAATCCCAAAGGCAAATCCACCCTCGGCCCCCTCCAATTCACTTGGAATTCAACCCGCCTCACCGTTAGCCATAATTCTTAAGCTACTTGCCGCAAAACCCCCTCCATCGCCACCAACTCCTCCGGCGTATTCACCCCCACTTCCGGCCGCTGCGCCACCACTTTGGCCGCCTCTACCCGCCGCCCGGCCTTGGCTGCCAGTTCAATAATATCGGTCAAGTAAAGCTCTTTCTGCACGTTGTTGGGCTGCACCTGCGCCAGCAGCTGCCACAGCAACGCCGCAGGCAAAACATACATGCACGGGTTCACGGTGGTCACCGCCCGCTGTTCTGGCGTGCAGTCCTTCTCCTCCACATTCACCAACACACCACCGCGTTGCAGCAGGCGGCCAAAGCCAGTCGGATTATCCACCTCTGCCGTCAGCATACTCAAACCATCCACATTTTCCGCACCCAACGCGCGCAATGCCTGCAAAGCATCCGCCCGCGCCGCCAGCATAATGTCACCATAAACAATCATAATCTGGCCGTTAAAATCGGCCAAAGCCTGCTCGGCCATCATCACCGCATGCCCGGTGCCGCGCTGTTCGGTTTGCCTTGAAAATTCCACACCGGGCAACACACTACGAGCATAAGCCTCAACCTGTTCAGCCCCATAACCCGTCACCACTACCACCCGCGCAGGCTTCAGCACCCCAAGCCCCCGCAACAGCCGCCCCAGCATCGGCATACCTTGCAAAGGATGCAGCACTTTGGGCAACTCGCTCTTCATCCGCGTGCCTTTGCCCGCCGCCAGCACCACCACGGCTAACTGATTATGCAGCCTCTCTCCCATCGACGATAGTCTCCCAATTATTTGCCAAAAACTACTCGCCAAGCCCTATTCTGTAAAGCCATCTGCGCCCGCGTCAATCAGCAATAAGGTTCCCCCCACCAGCACCCCACCTCCCACCATCATGTCATATATCTTGACACTCCCCACACCACAGTATACACATCTGTTGTCACACCAACCCGTTTTCTATCCAAAAAACGCCCACCCCACGCCCTGCACGGTGTGACGCAAGGCCTTATTGGAGAAGAACAATGCACTTTGAAGCAATCAACCGGCCCTGGGCCGAAGTGATCATCCCACCAGCAACCACCACGCTCTACGTGAGAAGCTGCAGCGGGTTCACCGACAACAACCTGCCGGCGGGCCTGATCGCGCTCGACGTGTGGGACTCCAGCGGGTTCACCGGCAACAACCTGCCGGCGGGCCTGATCAGGCTCAACGTGGGTAAATGCAGCGGGTTCATCGGCGACAACCTGCCGGCGGGCCTGATCACGCTCGACGTGTGGGACTGCAGCGGGTTCATCGGCGACAACCTGCCGGCGAGCCTGACCACGCTCGACGTGGGGGACTGCAGCGGATTCACCGGCAACAACCTGCCGGCGGGCCTGATCACGTGCATCGTGAGAAGCTGCAGCAGGTTCATCGGCAACAACCTGCCGGCGAGCCTGACCACGCTCGACGTGAGAAACAGCAGCGGGTTCACCGGCAACAACCTA
>RFNJ01000165.1 GCA_009927255.1 Pseudomonadota bacterium
ATCAGTGGCTTTTCCGGCATATCTGGGTTCAGTGGCATAAGCGGATTCTCTGGAACTTCAGGTTTTTCAGGAACAAGCGGTTTTAGCGGGATATCGGGCTACTCTGGCATATCGGGATACTCGGGCATCAGTGGTTTTTCAGGCCTTTCAGGCTATTCAGGATTTAGCGGCATTTCTGGATTTTCAGGCATTTCAGGGTTTTCCGGCCAGTCCGGATTTTCTGGCGTGTCAGGATTTTCTGGCACCTCAGGATTCTCTGGTATATCGGGCTATAGCGGCATTTCAGGGTTCAGTGGAACCTCAGGTTTTAGTGGAATATCAGGATACTCAGGCTTTTCAGGAATTTCTGGATTCAGTGGCATCTCAGGCTTTTCAGGAACAAGCGGGTACTCTGGCTTTTCCGGCATTTCAGGGTACTCAGGAATTAGCGGGTTCTCGGGTACAAGTGGCTTCTCTGGAACTTCTGGTTTTAGCGGAATTTCCGGATTTTCTGGTACGTCAGGATTCTCAGGGATTTCTGGCTTCAGTGGCATCAGTGGTTTTTCAGGAACCTCAGGCTTTAGCGGAATTAGCGGTTACTCCGGATTTTCAGGAATCTCTGGATTCAGTGGTATATCAGGATTCAGCGGCATTTCGGGATTCAGCGGGCGCTCAGGCTTTTCGGGGATAAGCGGCTATTCAGGGTTTTCTGGAATCAGCGGGTACTCAGGCGATTCAGGAATAAGCGGCTTTTCAGGAAGATCGGGATTTTCAGGCATCAGCGGATTCTCAGGAATTTCTGGCTACTCAGGTTTTTCTGGTATCAGCGGATTTTCGGGTATCAGTGGATACTCAGGCACATCAGGTTTTTCAGGAACAAGCGGTTTTTCTGGCATCTCAGGGTTCAGCGGAATAAGCGGCTACTCAGGATTCTCTGGTCTTTCTGGGTTTTCTGGCATCTCAGGATTCAGTGGTACTTCAGGATTCAGTGGAATCTCTGGATTCAGCGGAATTAGCGGCTTTTCTGGCACTTCAGGATTTTCTGGGTTTAGTGGCATCAGTGGATTTTCTGGAACCAGTGGATTCTCAGGCACATCAGGATTCTCTGGTATATCGGGATTCTCGGGAATTAGCGGCTTTTCCGGGATCAGTGGGTTCTCGGGCATTTCAGGGTACTCGGGCACCTCAGGATTCAGTGGTGTCAGCGGCTATTCAGGGTTCTCAGGCACCTCAGGGTTTTCAGGGATTAGCGGCTTTTCCGGTGTGTCAGGATTTTCGGGTACCAGTGGTTTTTCAGGAATTTCTGGCTTTAGTGGAACAAGCGGGTTTTCAGGAATTTCAGGTTTTTCTGGTATTTCAGGTTATAGTGGCTTTAGCGGTATTTCTGGGTTTTCTGGCATCTCAGGATTTTCCGGAACGTCAGGCTTTTCCGGTACAAGTGGCTTCTCGGGAATTTCTGGGTTCTCTGGGATTTCAGGGTTCAGTGGAATTTCAGGCTTTTCAGGGGCCTCGGGATTTTCCGGTGACTCAGGGATTTCGGGGTTCAGTGGAAGATCAGGGTTCAGCGGGTTTTCAGGCGCTAGCGGCTTGTCAGGATTCTCAGGTGCCAGCGGGTTTTCTGGAACGTCTGGGTTTAGCGGGTTTTCGGGAACAAGCGGATACTCGGCTATCTCAGGATACTCAGGACCATCAGGATACTCTGGCAACAGTGGATTCAGCGGAATTTCAGGATATTCCGGATTAGGTGGATCATCAGTTATTCTGGAAAGTAAACAAACTATCACATCAAACTATACAATTACGGATGGATACAATGGCTTGAGCGTCGGTGAGGTTACCATCGCAACTGGCGTAACAGTCACTGTAGGCACGGGTGAAAAATGGATGATTTTGAACGGGGCATGACGTATGTCTAATCTAATTGCCAAAGGCAACGCTAGCGGCACAGGGAATCATACCCTGCAATCCGCTAACACAAGCAGCAACATCACGCAGACGCTGCCAACCGCTGATTCTGTAACGCTTGGCTATCTCAACGCACCAGCAGTTGGTACCAAGACAACAAGCTATACGCTTGCAACGGCAGACGTAGGCAAATACGTGCAGATAGGTTCAGGTGGGTCAATTACGATCCCAACAAGCACATTTGCTGAGGGCGATATTATCAGTCTGTTCAACAACACCTCGGGCAGCATTACGATTACCTGTTCTGCGCCTACCGCTTACATTGCTGGTACAGACACCATCAAAACATCCATGACGCTTGCTACACGAGGTGTGGCAACGGTTTTGTTCTATAGCGCAACAGCTTGCGTTGTTTCGGGGAATGTGACATGACCGGCATTTTATTGATGCTATTAGGGGCCAAAGCTGGTTCAGGAACTAGCGCTGTTTACCAAGGG
>RFNJ01000047.1 GCA_009927255.1 Pseudomonadota bacterium
CACCCCGTGAGCAACCGCGCAGCGGTTACTCGCGGGGTCCATGTGTTCTCCATCACTCCATCACTCTGTCACTCCATCACTCTCCCCCCTTGCAACCCACCAAAAACCCCCTATACTCTAACCATCACAAACACATAGGCAGAAACACATAAGCATCCCGCATGAACATCGCCGACATCCCAACCATCAAGCAAATCGGAACCGAATACGGCTGGACCGAGCGCCAGCTGGAAATCGCGCTCGCCAACGCCATCCGCCATTCCTACCTTGATAAGGGAATGTTGGTGGAGGTGGATGTTAACCTCGAACTCGCCGACATCACCGTCCGCCGCCGCAACGGCTACGGCGAACATGGCGTGTGGATCGATATTAACAATCCCATTCTCCCCACCACCAAGCAACTCATCGGCACCATGGAGATGATGCAATGGGGCGACGGCGCCCCGGGCCGGATTATCGAAGCCGAAGTCGCCGGCTTCCGCGACGGCGGCATCATCTACCGCATCCAAGACGATAAATTCGTGATGATTCCTGAAAATTTGCTGAGTGTTTCGGACTTCCACGAAAAACCCGCCACCGGCACCCGCCAAGTCATCGCCATGTGCGCCAGCGTGGATGCCGCCAGCAAAATGCGCATCGCCACCCGCCGCGGGAAGGAATTTGTGGCGGCAGTCACCGAAGAATACTACCCCGACTGCATCAGCGGCATCTGGATGGGCGCCAGCAACTCATGGGCGGTCATCCGCATGAAGCCCGAGCACATGAGCGAATGGCTGGAAAAAGACGGTATCAACGTCAAACACCTGCAAAGCGTGCTGGGCCTCCGCCGCATCACCCTCATCCCCGAAGGCAAGGGCGAAACGCAGCTGGAAAAACGCGACAGCGAAATCAAACACTTCATCAACAACGCGTGGAAAGCCTGCAAAATCCAAATGCTCGAACCCACCCGCATCGTCATCCACACGCCATTGGAACAACAAGACCCCCGCAAACTCCGCACCTTCCAAAGCATGCTGCAAAAAATCGCCCCCGAACTCGAACAAGTCATTCTCTAAAATTGACCGGGCGTCAGTCCGGTCACCCTGGCGAAGGCCAAGGTCCACGAAAAACCCCGAGCCGCAGGCGAAGTTATATATCCACCCAACTCAAATCTTCCGTGCCGGAAGGATGATGGGCCGATTTTTTTCTATAAAAATCGGGGCGCCCATCACCTATCCGGCACCACCCGTGTCGCCAACTATCTACAAAGCTCCCAACCAAGAATACCACAGAATACCACCAAGCCTGTGCGGGCCGAAGTTATTCCACCTTCCGCCCCACCTCCTCAAACCCCGCCAAAAGTTTGGTCGCACTCACCAACTTATTCCTGCTCATCCCATCCATCAGCAAAGCATTCACATTCACAAGTTTCTGCTTCGCAAAAGCCGCCAAAACCGGATACTTCCCCGCAATCTCCCGCTCCATCTTGTCAAAAAACTTGCATACCCTCCGGATAGGTAAGGTATAAATCGGTAGCATCTAATTTTACAGAAATTCCACCGGTTGCATCTTGTATAACGAGGGTTTTGTAAAAATTATCGGTTCGGTCGTTGGCTACCACCCTTCCTTCAATTACCCAATCATCTATTATTTTTTCAACATTTCCTTTAAAATGCAATTTGCGTAACTCCAACAGTGTAGTATTGGCAACAAGTGAACCCGCAGGTTCCGGTGTTGGAATATCCCAGTGAGGCCGACAGCACAAAAGAAAAAAGGATATACATCCACCCAACAACAATAGTAAAAATTTCA
>RFNJ01000103.1 GCA_009927255.1 Pseudomonadota bacterium
GCCGTCATTCCAGAAGCTTAGATTTTGCGAGATGAGCGCTTGCGAATCCGCAAAATCAAGCTATCTGGAGCCGTAGCGTAGTGGAGACCGCGCTTGCGCAATCCAGCTCAACTAAGCTCTAGTAAATTATAAAAATTGGCTATAATAAAAATATGCTACGCCATAAAACCCCCCAATCCCCCCCCATCAAAAACCCAACAGCCATCCTCTTCGGCGGCACTGGCTTCATCGGCCAACACACCGCCAAGCTGCTCACCCAAAACGGCTGGCACGTCATCCTCGCCGCCCGCACCCAACCTGCCAACCTTCCACCCAAAACCACCTTCCTCCCCTGCAACGCCATCCAGTCCATCCCCCCGCTGCCGCCAGGCTGCGCGGTGGTTAATCTCATCGGGATTCTCACCGAATCCCCCGCCGCCACCTTCCCCCAAGCCCACGTCCAAGTCGCGCAAAACATCGCTCAAGCCGCCGCCCAAGCCAAAGCCAGCGCCATGGTCCAAGTTTCCGCCCTCGGCGCCAGCCTGCACAGCCCCTCGCGCTACGCCCAAACCAAAGCACAGGGCGAACACGCCGTGCACCAAGCCTACCCCCAAGCCACCATTCTCCGCCCCTCACTGGTGCTGGGCGAAGGGAATGACTTCGCCCGCCGCATGCTCACCATGGCCAAATTTTCACCCATCCTGCCACTCCCAGGGATGGGCCGCACCCTCTTCCAACCCATCAACGTCACCGCCGTCGCCCACGCCATCGCCCACGCGCTGGAAAATCCCCAACCCAACGCACCACAAATCCTCGTCGGCCCCCAAGTCCTCAGCTTCCGCCAACTGCTCCAACAAACGCTCCAGCAAGCCAACAAAACCCGCCTGCTGCTCCCCCTCCCATTCTGGGCCAGCACCCTCATCGCCCACATGCTCACCACGCTGAACACCCTCAGCGGCCACCGCCTCCCAACATGGCTCCTCCTCACGCCGGACCAAGTCACCCTCCTCAAAACCAACAACATCGCCTAAAAAAACTTCGGCACCCGCAGGTGCCGAAGTCACTCGTGTCGCAATCAGTCTCAGCCCTTGGCAAAACGCGCCAAGTTACGCTGAACAAAAGCATCAGGGTCTTCACCCGCAGGGCAAAGCTCCACCAGCTCATCGCGGGCTTCAGCCAAGGTCAAGGTCCGCAACCACAAAGCAAGGTGGTAAGCAGGCTTAAACCACAGAACCAACTGCCACTTCAGCATATCCACAACTTTGCGGATAACCAGCACCACGCTGTAAACAATCAGCTGTGCCGGAAAAAGTGCCGAGAGCCAAAGCAAAATAGTGCCCAGCGTCATGTTAAAAGCGCGCAGTTCAGTGGGGTTGGTTGGCAGCCAGTGCAGCCAGTTTAGGGCAGCCCGAATAAACCACTCCAACCAGTCCGCCAGCTTGCCCAACCAAAACGAAGGGTCAAAGCCAACATAGCTCTGAATCAACGCACCATTGCGAATAATCCAGATTGCCAGAATGATGCTGATCAGGAACTTCCCAAAAAACACCACCCATCCAAAAATGCCAAACGTCAGGGTGTTGGCAATTCGGAAAGGAAGCGAGAGAATTCGCCGTTGCTTGCGCATTGTTCACTCCATCGTGAGAGAGAGAAGAAAAGTTCACTCAGATACCCGCCAGACAATCCAGCCAAGCAGGTCATTGCCCCCAACTTGTATCCAAATTACCCAAGCAACGCAAGCCCTAAAGCTTACCCCCAAAACTTCCGCAACCGGCTCCTAAACCCCTCCACCCCCCGCGTCGCCGCAAGGCTACTCCGCAGGCTCTCCAGCGCCTGCCGTTGGCTTTTGTCTAGGTTGGTGGGGATTTCCACCTGTAACCGCACCTGCAAGTCCCACGGTCGCGCGGACGGTTCAGCGCTGGCATCCCAAACCCCGGCAACCGAATCGTCTCCCCGGCTGGCTGCCAGCGGGGATTTTCAACATCGTTTGCCCCCCATCAATCGTCGGCAATTCAACTTCCGCCCCCAACGCCGCATCCAGCATGCCCACCGGCACGTCCAGCGCCAGCGTCAGGTTATCGCGCTTAAAAATCGGGTGCGGTTTCACACTCACAAACACAAACAAATCGCCACTCTCGCCACCATGCGCCCCCGCCTCACCCTCACCGGCCAGCCGTAGGCGCGTGCCTTCATCCACCCCGGCGGGGATGTTCACATCCAGCACCTTGGTGTGCCGCTTGCGCCCATGCCCGCTGCAGTCGCGGCACTTGTCGGCAATCACCTGCCCCGCTCCACCACACTCGGGGCAAGTGCGGCTCATCTGGAAAAAACCTTGCCTAAAACTCACTTGCCCCGCCCCCCGACACGTCGCACAGGTGGTCGGCTTGCTGCCCTTCTTCGCCCCACTGCCATCACAGGTCTCGCACACAATGCTGGTGGGGAACTGAATCTTCGCCTTGCTGCCACTAAAAGCCTGCTCCAGCGTCACCTCAAGATTATACCGCAAATCCGCCCCCCGC